>JBDTPD010000509.1:0-3825 GCA_039932855.1 Chitinophagaceae bacterium
CTGCGGCAAATTGTATTTCTACATTCCAGTCTCCGCTTATATCAATAGCCGGCGCTGTAGGTATTTCTTTATTGAGCATCTCCATCTTTTTTTTCAGACAAAACGCATTGTTCCTTAGGCTGAGCAATATTATTTATGGAAATGATTCTTCCGGTAATGGGCGCACAACCGATGCATTTATCTTAGCCAATAAATTATTGGATGAAAAAAGCCATTACTGGGGCGTTGGTATCGGGCAAATAAAAGTGATGGGAGAAAGTATCATCCGCGATTACTATTTCTATTACATGGATCAGGCAGTGGCTATCCCCAATGCCTGTGCAGAAACGCTGGCTGTTTTTGGTATAGTAGGATTGACCGTAAGAATTGGTCTTGAGATATTCCTTTTCTTCTACACACGCACCTGGAGTAATTATTATCGCCTGTTGTTATTCTTCTTTATGTTTATCTACCAATTCACTGGTAGCTTTATTACGAATGTAGCAGAGTATGTGATATGGATATTGGCTTTTACGAATGTTTTTAAGCAGTTTGATGTTCAGAAGAGAGGGATTAATTAAGAATTAAGAGTTATGAATTATGAATGTGTGTCTTCAATTCATTACGCACTTCTCCGACGAGTCTCCCCGGCTTGTTATAATTAAATAAAAAAATGAAGTGGGGGACTCGTCGTGATAGTACACTTCTTAAATCAACTTATGTAAGACGATACCTACTGGCGACGAGTCCGCAGGAAGATTCTTTAATAAGTAAATTATTATGGCGAGACTCGTCGGAGAAGGTGTCTGTTAATGGAAGACACGCATTCATAACTCTTAATTCTTAATTTAAATTTACTCAAACAGATTCCACCACTGACCTGCTCTTTATCAACACCTTTCCTTCTCTGCATGAATGCAGCATCAGTCGTTCGTAATCGTCAATATTTTTTTCGAGGTCATAAATAGTGCGGATCTTTTGGAGATTGGCTTCTTTGCGATGACGAATCAGTGCTTCATTATTTGCATTGTTGATCAGTAAAGCTATCTGCGCCTCTGTAGAGAAGTAATCGGCATCATCTGTTAATACTGCCTGGTTAAACATATTGTCGTGTGCAGCGATGTTGCAGCTGCAAGCCATAGCTTCCAGTAAAGAGGGATTGGTGCCACCAACAGAGTGTCCATGGAAATAGCGGGCCGAATGATAGCGAAGATTATTTAACTCCGGTTGATCATACACAGGTCCTGCAAAGCGAATATTCGGGTGCGTATAGGTAGTGCTTAAATAATGACCGAATTTATTCGCAATATTTCCAACGATCACCAATGGGTAAGGATGATTGGCTTCGAGATAGCCGCGAATGATCAATTCAATATTATTTTCTGGTTCAATCCGGGCAATTAATAAAAAATAATTGCCTGGTATGAGATTGAATTTTGCTGGAACAACATCATCGATATCAGTAAATATTTCAGCGCCATAGGGAATATGGATCGCTTTCTTGTGATAGGTATCCCAGAGATATTCCTGAATACGTGGTGAATCGGCTACCAATACCTGTGCATGACGTGCCGCTAATGACTCCGCCCATTTAAGAAAACGTTGCGTTGGTTTATTATACTTGCTGCGTTTCCATTCCAGGCCATCCATGTTCACCATATTAATGGTATGACGCGGCCAGCGCCAGTACCAGACAGAATCGCTGGTGTAACCAAGATGGAGCAGTACATCAAAATCACGTTTGACAGCATCGCGGTTGCAATTCAGGTCATAAAAGAATTGTCCGAAGGTGCCGAACTTATGTTCGAGATCACGGCAATGAATAATATTCACACCGTTCCACTCATTTTCTTTGTAAAAATGCCGATCTGAATTGTACACATACACGTCATGTCCGCGTTGCGACAATCCGAGGGAAAGGTATTCAGCAAATTGTTCAAATCCTCCGTAGTGATTGGGGATTCCACGGGTGCCAAGGATACCGATCTTTAGTTTCTTCATGCAGATAGAATGTTTTTACAGGCTGTTAAGGTGATATCGGCAGCATGCTGCCAGGTATAGTGCTTCAGGATCTTTTGTTGCAATTCTTTCCTGACAGGACTGCGTGATGCCTCTTTAATTGCATTTAAAATAGAATCCGGATCATCAGGCTCACAATAGAAAGCATCATCACCAAAATACTCTCTTGTAAATCCTTTGTCCGTGATCACTACATTACATCCCATTGCCGCCGCTTCGAGTGAAGAAAGACCACAGGTTTCGAACCAGCTTGGCAACACATGCACTTTTGCTTTTTTATAATAACCAGTCAATACTTCCTGTGATACCTGGTCAAGGAAAATGATATTCTCCGCGGCAATACTACGGCATTCATCAAAATATTTTTTTTGATTAGGAGCCGAAGCACCGAGCAGTACCAGTTTGTATTCTGTATTATTTAATGCTTTGATAAGGTTCAATTGATTTTTCAATCCTTCTATTCTTGCTGCACATAATACCAGCTTGTCGTCCTTTGTTATTTTTTCATCAGGGCAAAACAACGAGGTATCAACGCCATTAGGTACGACTGAGTAATTATTTTCAACCGCATATAATTCTTTCAGCCGCTGATATTCTTTTTCTGAACCGGGTAATAAGCGTGTTACTTTTTTGAGTATTTCGCGGATACTGTTACGTTGACCTTTCCAGATATAATCTTTACTGCGCAATACATCTTTGCCCGTGAGCCAACGTGCCACTGTTTTAATGTATTCAGTCAATCCCGGTGGAAAAATGCGAAGCACCAACCCGGAAATACCTTTGCGATAGCGCCTGTCATATTCTGAATAATCAATTAAAATAGGTGAAAGAACAAATGGCTTCTTTGTTTGTGAAATATGAAAAAGAATATCTGAAGGGCGGGTAATATTAGAAACGTGGAAAAGATCATATTGAGGATAGTCGATCTCTTCGTCAGTGAGGAGTACAGACGTTTCAACGCCTGATCTTTTAAAATGATCAGCCAGTTGAAGAACCTGGATAGTATCGCCACCCGGAACTTTATATAAAGTGGACCTTGTGATGAACGCAATTTTCATTAGACCTGTTCCTTTTTAAAATAATGCTGTTAAACCCCTAAAACGGGGAAAAAAGCGCATGGGAAGCCTTTGGGAAGAAAAAGTTTCAAGTTCAGCCCTAGAAGATTTTGAAATGTTGGAATTGGGGAAATGTGAGATTTCTATAACCCATAAGGTTTCTGGTGATGAGAGCCATTTATTGAAGGATAAAAACCTTATAGGTTGAGCCTTACCGGCGATTTTGGACTTCCTAATTACTTTTTTTGAACTATTTTTATCGCTATGAGTCATTATGTAATCACTGGTGGCGCCGGTTTTATCGGTAGCAACCTTATTCGTACGCTGATGAACAGTGATCCAAACGTTGAGATCACCTGTATCGACAATTTTGATCCCTTTTATTCTATCGATATTAAGAAGCTGAACATGCGGGATTTTGAAGGCAGTCCCCGTTTTCACTTCTTAAATAATGACCTTGCCGTCACTAGCGGGCAGGAGCTAAGTAAGCTGATACCGGCAAAAGTGGACGCAATAGTACACCTGGCGGCCAAGGCCGGGGTACGTCCAAGTATCATAGACCCTGTTTCTTATCAACAAGCTAATGTAATTGGTCTTCAGAATATGCTGGAACTGGCCAAGGAAAAAAAGATCAGGCAATTTGTTTTTGCATCCAGCAGCAGTGTTTATGGAGTGAATGATCATTTCCCATGGAAAGAAGAGGAGAAACTGATGCCGATCAGTCCGTATGCAAGTACCAAGTTGTCCGGTGAAATGCTGGGACACGTTTATT
>JBDTPD010000510.1:0-3806 GCA_039932855.1 Chitinophagaceae bacterium
ACATTACCCCATGCGCAATTAGCAATCCTGCCGGGTGGTCATGGTGATTATCTCGGAGAAATTTGTGCGCCGGATAAGAACAGTAAAATACCAGCACTGGTAGCCATAATGATTGTTGAATTTTTGGATAAGGGTTAAAAGGGATATAATTATGAGTTATGAATTATGAATGGAGTCTTCGATTCATAATTCATAATTTATAACTCATAATTATCTTGCATCTAACATTTTTATTTTAACGCAACAAGCACCTCCCGAATAAATTCATTAATCGCTTTGCTCTCGATCCATCTCGCTACTACAACGAGATCATGCTCCTCATCAACGTAAATAATATTGGTTCCATTGCCTACATGAATAAAAGCTGAAGCAGGTGCATTAGACAGAAATTTTTTATCGGTATTGAGATAGAAATTCATATAGCCATAAGTAGGAAGTGCCGTAGTAGGAGTGCGCGATCGTTTGATCCAACTCTCCGGGATCAATTGTTTGCCGTTCCAGTTTCCTTTATGTAATGTCAGTAATCCGAATCTTCCCATGTCATAGGCGTTAATAAACATACCACCACCCCAATGTCCGCCACCACTTACACTTTGTACCGGTGAACCATCCAACACGATCCACGAATTACTATATCCGTGCCATTGCCATGAATTGGAAGCGCCGATCGGATCCATAATGTATGTCTTCAATACCTGTGGTAATGGCTTTCTCCATACGTATGTGGCTGCTAAGGCCAATGCATTTACCCGTACATCATTGTATTCAAATACAGCACCCGGTTCATTTCGCGGACGATTGCGCCATTTAGTACTATCCTTGTCCGGACGATCGGCCCATTCAGGCTTTCCCCATAACGTGCCTTCCCAGTCACTGGTTTGACGAAGCATTACATCCCATGTCAATCGTTTATTATGCGGCGTTGCAAACGGATAAATTAATTGTGGCACGGCTACAGAAGGATCATAACATTCAATGGCATCAACATAATTAGCTACCGTATCATTCACACTGCGGATCAGGTGCTGATCGACAGCCAAACCAACAAGCGTAGATAAAAAACTTTTAGATACACTATTGGTGATATCAACACGGGATGGCTCACCCCATTCTTTAACGATATATCCATGATAAATGATGAGACCAGTAGGATCTCCACGTTCGCCCAATGCACCTACTGGTTCAGAAAAAGGTTCTTTACCAAAGTCAAGTACCTGGGTTTCTTTAATGGAACGCGGACGATTGATCTCACTTTTGATGGCAAAACGGATAGCCTCATTTAATTTGGCAGTATCAACGCCGGCTATCTTTTTCTCCCACGTCTGTGCGGTAGGAAAATATGCTTTTGATTTTGGTTGTTGAGCAGTAACAGTACCAGCTATACAAACAGCCAGTAATAACATTAATTTTCTCATATCCTAAAGATACCATAGTGCTATCATGTGCCGATGACGTATTTTTGGGACCCAACAGCCATTTAAAAAAAAATCTTGCGATATCCTTTTTGTAAAATAATAGCCTCGCTCATTCTTGGATGTTGTTGCGTTAGCTTGCACTCACAGGAAACCCATATTGATTCAAGTGCATCTTCTACTAAAACGGGAAAGAAAACAGAGGAAAGAGATATTACCGATATGTTCCGTAAATGGTTCCGGTTAAAACCATCGTCCGATTCCGGCGATATGAAACCGGGTGATAAAAAAGTGATCTCCGTTTTACCAGCGGTAGGCTATACATTACAAACCAGGTTAGCGGCCCTGCTCTCCGGTAATGTTGCCTTTTTTACCAGTGATAAACCGGGATCGAAATTATCAGTCATTAATGCCAATGTTATTTTTACCCAGAATAAACAATTTACTGTTCCTGTACAATTGAATGTATGGTTAAAAGGTGATCAGTATAATCTTCGCGGTGATTGGCGCTATATGAAATACCCGCAAAGTACATTCGGATTAGGAAGTGATAGCAAGTTGACAACAGAAGATCCGATGGATTATAAATACCTGCGCTTTTATCAATTTGTATTAAAAAAAATAACAACTAATTTTTCGGCAGGTCTTGGTTATACACTGGATTATCATTGGGGAATTTCAGAAGAAGGTAATATTGATGGAACCGCTTCCGATTATTCAAAGTATGGTGTAAAAGAAAAAACGACTTCTTCCGGTGCAGCATTGAATTTTATTTATGATAGTCGCAAGAATCCCATTAATGCAGCGAATGGAGCTTTTGCCAGCCTGATCGTACGGGATAATATGAAATGGATGGGTAGTGACAATAACTGGCAATCGGCGGTAATTGATCTGAGAAAATATTTCAGCTTTCCCGGTCATTCAAAAAATGTATTGGCTTTCTGGAGTTATAACTGGATGGTGCTGGATGGAAAGCCTCCATATCTTGATCTTCCGTCCAATGGCTGGGATAATTATAATAATACGGGCCGCGGTTTTATCCAGGGAAGATTTCGTGGAAATATCATGTTGTACCTCGAATCTGAATATCGTTTCCGGATAACTGCTGATGGTGTATTAGGAGCAGTAGTCTTTGCCAATGCAGAAAGTTTTTCATCATCGCCATCTAAAGAACTTCAATCGATCCAGCCTGCTGCAGGTGGTGGCGTTCGTATCCGGTTAAATAAAAAATCAAATACCAATATTGCGATCGATTATGGATTTGGTACGCAGGGAATGAAAGGATTATTTGTGAATATAGGAGAGGTGTTTTAATGCCACGCAAAGAATACAGTAATTTAAACCTGCTATATGTTTGAGTTAAGCGATGAAAGTGAATTATTATCTGCAAACGATAGTTCCGTAGTGCTAACAACTCACCGGATTATCGTCGTTAGTGAGAAAGGGAAAGACCAAATGATGCTGATAGATTTTGTTTCCTGTAAGATGGATAGAAAAAATATCGGAAATTATGGTCGCCTATCTATTATATTTTTTGTACTGACTTGCTTATCAGGCATTCTCTTAGAACTCTCCAATATTCATTATCAACAAGTCTTACAACAATTGAATCTGGCTATAAAGGATTCCAACAATCCATATGAACAATTATTAAAATTGCTGACCTGGGTGTTTGGCATTTTATTCTTGCTATCATTATTGCTAAGAGCCATGGCAAAAAGAGTGGTGTTACAAATAACCGGCAAATACAATCAACTGGAGTTTCGTGTCAGAAATGAAATGACACTGAGTTCATTCATAAATAAGTTAATGGACGAAAGTGAAAAAAGAAAGCAGGAACAATCTCAAACGACCCGATAGAAATTATTTTTTGATTGCCGGTTGATGCATGATCAACCTGTTTATTAATTTTTCTACAATAGCAGGCGGAAGCTTTTCTACCAAATAACCATGCATCGAAGTTCCGGTTGACCACGTATCATTCCCATCAGCATCAACTACCATCTTTCCTTTTGTCACTTCATACCAGGGTTCATATCCTTTGACAGCAACAAGCACGGCTGTTTCATCCCAACTCATACGACCGGCAGTATCTTGCATGTCCTGTGGAATACAAATGCGAAATACATCTTTAACAGGACTCTTATGAATAGTTTCATTATGAATCAATGGCAATCCTGTTTTTATTCTTACTCCTATTTCCACACCGCTTAACAACACAGGTGTTTCCCAAGTATCAAATACATATTTTGAAGCAGCAGCATCCATGCGTACATTGAATTCGCTGCCACCCGGGAAACGTCCGGCCATACAGACCAGTTGTTTTACTTTCTTTTTTACAAGCTGCTTCCCATCAAGTTTTGAAAATTTATCCGGTGATGATTTCAGCAGATC
>JBDTPD010000511.1:0-3804 GCA_039932855.1 Chitinophagaceae bacterium
GACTAATATAAATGTGCAGATGAATTATTGGCCGGCTGAGACGGTCAATCTCTCCGAGATGCATTTACCTTTTTTAAATTTTATTAAAGATGCATCTGTCACAGGTGCTGTCACTGCAAAAGAGTTTTATCACGCCAATGGATGGGCCGTTCATCATAACAGTGATATATGGGCCTTATCAAACCCCGTAGGTGATATTGGTAAAGGCGATCCTACCTGGGCCAATTGGACAATGGGTTCTCCCTGGTTGTCTCAGCATCTATGGATGCATTATGCATTTACAAAAGATAAAAAATTCCTGAAAGAAACGGCTTACCCGTTAATGAAGGGAGCGGCTATGTTTTGCCTCGATTGGTTACAGAAGGATAAGAATGGCTATCTCGTAACGGCACCATCTGTATCACCTGAGAATAATTTCTTCGACGATAATGGAAACAAGGGTAGTGTGTCTATCGCTACTACCATGGATATGTCGATCATCTGGGATTTGTTCACCAATCTTATCGAAGCATCGACCGAGTTGAATCAAGATGTAGCATTTCGTACGATGCTGATTGAAAAAAGAAATCAGCTATATCCATTACATATCGGTAAGAAAGGAAACTTACAAGAATGGTATAAGGATTGGGAAGATCCTGATCCGCATCATCGACATGTCTCTCATTTATTCGGACTTTATCCCGGTCGGCAAATATCACCTGTTACCACTCCTGGTTTTGCTGAGGCGGCTAAAAAAACACTCGAACTCAGAGGTGATGCTGGTACAGGCTGGAGTCTTGCCTGGAAAATTAATTTCTGGGCACGGTTACGTGATGGCGATCATGCATACACGATGATTAGAAGCTTGCTTCATTTAACCGGGCAAACAGGAACGAATTACGCTAATGGTGGCGGATCATATGCTAATCTGTTTGATGCACATCCTCCGTTTCAAATAGATGGAAACTTTGGAGGTATATCAGGTATGGCCGAAATGCTTTTACAAAGTCATGCCGGTGAAATTGATCTGTTGCCTGCTTTGCCTGGTTCATGGGATGAGGGTAAAATAACCGGGCTAAAAGCGCGCGGTAATTTTGAAATAGCAATCAGCTGGAAAAATAAAAAGATAATGACTGCCAGTATAAAATCATTGGCAGGAGGAATATGTAAAATAAGGACCACCGTGCCGGTACAGGTAAAAGGAATCACTGGTAAATCAGTTGCCGATGCAAATGGCTATACCATTACATTCAACACAGTGAAAGGGAAAGAATACCTGGTTACTGCTTTATAGATGACAGTATGACTCATCGTGTAAATTGATATCATGAAATTGACTAGTGGACTCTTGCAAGGAATATGTTTTATTTACCTGATTTTGTCGATCACTACATCAGTATTTGCACAAACTGTTATTAAGGACGATAGAGGGCAGATCAAAATAATATGGGACAATAAGGAGCGCTTAACCGGTGGCACAGGCATTCTCCAAAATCATTTCGATCGAATACCAGTTAATTCAGAGATCAGGAATGGCGTTACTATTTTCTCTCTGGCAACTACTAAAGTATCTATTGCCAATGACGAGTTTGCCGGTTTATTTTTTAATACAATCCCCGATCTGCAAAAAGGAATTGCGTTCTGGCGCTATAAACCATGGAATAGTTGGACAAAGCCTATGCTGGTCACTGATACAGCAAAGATGGAACCATGGGATGTGCAATTTTTTTACTGGCAATACAAGGATAGTAGTTATGGTGCAGCTGTTCCATTGAGCGCACAAGGTTTCAGAACCACGCTCGGCAGTGAGAACGATAAATGGGGGAGCAAAGCGGTAAGCTATGCTACTAATAAGAGCTATCATTATATCCCAGCGATGGCAATTGCTTTTGGAAAAGATCCATATGAGTTGTTTGCAAGAATATATAAACAGAGTCTTGTTTACATGGGCAAAGGAGAAAACCTGAAAGCAAAGAAAATTTTTCCTGAGCCATTTAACTATATTGGATGGTGTACCTGGAACTCATCAGACATGGGAAAAAATCTTGATGAGGAACATTTAATAGAAGGGGTAAAAACATTTACCGATCATCATTTTCGTCTTGGATGGGTGCTGGTAGATGATGGATGGTTTCAGCATAAAGAAAGCCGGTTGCAGTCCATACAACCTGATCCGAAAAAATTTCCAAATGGATTCAGATCAATGAATGAGCGATTGAAAAAGCAATTTGGTATTCGTTATACAGGTATCTGGCACGCATTCGATGGATATTGGAACGGCATTGATCCAAATTCTGCATTAGGAAAGCATTATAAGAATCAATTGTTTTCCTGGACACAAAAAGAAAAAGTAGATGTTGCTTCATCGGTATCAAAGACTTATTATTTTATAAAGCCGACCAGTGACTCATTATTTAGTTTTTATCAACGTTGGCACCGGTACCTGAAAGCGCAGGGTTTTGATTTTGTAAAAGTTGATAATCAATTGGTAGCCGAAAGAATGGCGGTCAATAATTATCCGCTGTTTGATTTATCAGCTGCTATGCATAAAGCGCTGTATAAATCAATTGATCAGACATTCAACGGCGCTGTTATTAATTGTATGGATATGACAGCAGATGCGTATTTGAACTTTGGTTCATCGGCCGTAGCGCGCGCGGAGGAAGATTATTTCCCCTATGAAAAAGACGAAACCTACAACCTGCAACGGGGAAATGCGGCCGCGCACGTGTTGCAGGCAGTTTATAACAGTCTCTATTTTTCTCAAATGGTATTTCCTGATTTTGATATGTTTGAATCGCACAACCCAAATGCTGTCTTTCATGCATTGACACGTACGCTTAATAACGGGCCGATTTATATTACTGATAAACCGGGTCAACAGAATTTTGATATTTTAAACAGGATCGTGTATAAAGATGGAAGATCGATCCGCGCGCAAACTCCTTTGTTGCCCACAGAAGATTGTTTGTTTCAATTACAGGAACCATGGTTATTCAAAACTTATTCATATGCTGGAAATACCGGGCTATTAGGCGTGTTTAACATGGCCGATGCGGAAGAAGTGGGAGGCGATGTAAGGGTCGGAGATGTGCATGGAATAAAAGGAGAGCGTTTTGCAGTGTATAACTATTTTACTAAAAGTATTATTGTCATGGATCGCAGTGAATATATCAATGTGCGATTACCGCGACTGGGACGTATGCTGTTTTATGTAGTGCCATTGATCAATGACTTTGCTCCATTCGGATTGACAGAAAAATATAATGCCCCGGCCACTATACTCAATCAAAAATGGGAAGGAAAGAATATAACGTTGAAGATCTATGAAGGTGGTTTATTTAAAGCATATGCTGCTAAAAAACCGGCAAGTGTATTGGTAAATGGGAAGAGTGTGAAGTTTGACTATGCAGATAAAGTTATTGAAATAAAAATAAATGAATTGTTGAGTAAGCCGTTGATTAAAATTGCCTGGTAAGGATAATCCGGAGTAGACCCCAGGCTCCTAAAGGGAGAATCGAATATTGAAGGGGATGAAGTGAATACGCTTTATCATTTGACATTTCTTCCTCGCTCCCCTTTAGGGGCCGGGGACTACGCAACGAATATCACATACAGAAACTATTCTAATAAGGATAAAAAAAGTATTCTCACATACTTTTTATTCTTGTCTTTCGTTGCACCGCTTGACCCCTCTCAATAAAAGGTAAACCCACATCCAGCAAAGGCTAAATACGCCATAATTGCCACTTCTTCTCTTCTTGCAATTGCTCAATTGCTTGACATTGCAAATAATGGATATTACTTTTGGAGCAACCAATAAAC
>JBDTPD010000512.1:0-3801 GCA_039932855.1 Chitinophagaceae bacterium
CCAAAGGGAACAAATTTCTATTATGACGATCATAATAATAAATTATACATCGGTTTCGCCAGTTCACTGGTAGGATTTGATCCTTCGATTATTTATCAAAAAAGCCAGGTACCACATCTTTTTATTGAAAGCCTTACAGTGGGTAATGAAAAGAGGTATGTTTTACCAGGAAAAGATATTTCTGCCCCGTGGCGCAATAATGAAATAACTGTTACGATCGGCAGCATTAATTTTTTTACAAGTAGTAGTCAACAGTATGCTTACCGCATTATCACTGATGAAAGTTGTCCATGGCATCAATTGGGCGAGCAAAACACATTTAGTGTATCCAATCTTTCTCCGGGTCACCATCGTATCCAGGTAAAGATCTTTTCTACAAAAAACCGTTGGCCGGAACAGATAAAAGAGATTAGTGTCACTATTGCGCCTCCTTTCTGGAATGAACCATGGTTCTATGCATTCTGTACGGCTATTCTCATTATACTGGTGTATATATTACTTAGCTGGCGCACCGGCACTATCCGCCGGAAAGAACGTGCGAAAACACGTATACAAAAATTAAAAGCGGATGAGTATAAAAATCAATTCGAACTGGAACAGATCAGTAATTATTTTTCTTCTTCGCTTGCCGGTAAGAAAAAAGTAGATGATGTATTATGGGATGTGAGCAAAAACCTGATCGGTCGTATGAATTTTACAGATTGCATGATCTATTTATGGAACAGTGATAAAAGTAAGATGATCCAGAAAGCTTCACATGGTCCTAAAGGAAATCCCATTGCTATTAATGAAAGAGTATTCGATGTATTACCCGGACAGGGAATTGTCGGTCATGTCATGCAAACCAAAGAACCGTTGCTTATAACCGACACAAGAATAGATTCCCGTTACCGCGTCGATGATATTGCCCGCTTGAGTGAACTGTGTGTACCGATCATTCATAATGATGAATTGATTGGCATAATCGATTCAGAGCATCATAATATCAATCATTTTAAAGAACGTGATGTTAAGATATTGACCACAATTGCCACGCTGGTAGGAAATAAAATAAAACAGATAGAATCTGAGCAATCGCTGGAGATAAAGCAAAAAGAAATTGCCTATATCAATCAGCAATTGGCCGAGGCTCAGTTATCAGCGCTGCAAACACAGATGAATCCGCATTTCATTTTCAATTCGCTGAATAGTATCAAAGGAATGATCCTGGCAAATGAAACGCAGAAAGCATCCCGTTACCTGAGCAAGTTTGCCCAGATGATCCGTATTACGCTGAGTCAATCCAAAGAAATATTCACCACACTTCATGAAAACATGGAGCACCTGGAGAATTATTTGACGATGGAAAAACTCCGCTTTGATGATTCATTTACTTACCGGATCAGTGTAGATGATGAAATAGATAAAGAAGAAATTCTCATCCCTACCCTGATGATACAACCGTTGGCAGAGAATGCCATCTGGCACGGGTTGATGCCGCAAAAAGGAGAAAAGAAATTAACGATCAGGTTTACACGACTGGATGAAGCGATCTCCTGTATCATAGAAGATAATGGTATTGGCATTAAACGTTCGGAAGAGTTAAAACAATTTAACCGGTCCACCCATCAGTCTGTTGGCCTTACCAACCTGCGTAACCGGATAAAGATCATGAACGAAAAATATCATACTTGTTGTACCCTCCAGATAACGGATCTCAATGAAATAAATAAAAATAAAACAGGCACCTGCGTTGTTTTACGATTTAAAATTATCAGTAACAAACCTCATTTATGAAAGCAATACTAGTGGACGACGAACCGGATGGCATCCGGACCTTACAAAAAATGCTGGAACTGAATTGCCCGGAAGTACAGGTGGAAGCAACCTGCTCCAATGCAATCATGGCTAAAGAAAAGTTGGAAGAGATACGTCCCGATGTTCTCTTTCTCGATGTGCGTATGCCTGGCAAAAGCGGATTGGATATGTTGTCGGAAATAGATGATATCAATTTCGAGGTAATATTCGTTACCGCGCATAATGAATATATGTTGCAGGCACTGCAGTTCAGCGCAGTGGATTACCTGATGAAACCAGTAGACGAAGATCGGTTGATAGAAGCCGTTCAACGCGTCACTAAAAGATTGAAACAGGAAAAGACAGGTGGACAGGCAGAAGCCTTGTTACATAATATTAATAAGGCCGGTTTCCCGTTGGAGATGCGCCTTTGTTTGCCAACTCAAAAAGGATTCACGATTGTTAAACTGGAAGAGATTGTGTATTGCGAAGCGCAAAGAAGCTATACTATTTTCCGCCTGACCAATGGCAAATCGATCATGATCTCCAAGCCATTGTTTGATTATGAGCGGTTGTTAACCGACACGATCTTCCTTCGTGTACACAAATCATTTCTCATTAATCTTCTTCATGTAAAAGAATATAAACGCGGAGAAGGCGGTACTGTGATCATGAGCAATGCTATGGAAATAGAAGTGAGCCGGAGAAAGAAGGAACAGTTCCTTCTAAAGGTGAAGGAGTTTTTCAAATACTGATAAGAATTATGAATGAAGGATTATGAATTATGAATCTTGCGTAATGCGTTCATAATTCATAATCCTTTTTTGTATAGTTGAGTATTTTATCGACAACTGATTGAGCCACTTGCCTATTACGAAATTCCAATAATAAATTAAGAGTTATGAATTATGAATGTAACACGCACATTCATAATTCATAACTCTTAATTCATAATTAAAACTCCCGCGCAAAAAAGTTGAAAGGTCGAAAGTACTTATGCTGTCAGTGGTGTTCTTCATAAACTAAAACCAATAATTAATCAACCCAACATCATAAAGGACCTTTCAACCCTTCAACTTTTTTAGCCTAAGGGATCTCACTCCATCTATTCTTATTCTTTAACAACTTTGATCGTACCTACTTCTTTATCACTAAATGATAAATAATAAGTACCCGCTGTATTTTTTGCCAGGTTCCATGATACATGGTTGATCCCTGCAATACAATTGATTTGTTTTTGTTGCACTAAATGTCCGGCCTCATCATACAGACCAATCACCATATCCTGCTGCTTTTTACTGACCAGCTCAATTGTAAATTGATCGTTTGCCGGGTTTGGGTAAATCCGTGCGGAAGACTTGTGGTAAGCATCTGACAATTGATTTTTGGCAGTACTATTATCAGGACCAAATGCGATCACTCCGTCAGAAGCTAAAGTAAAATGGCCGAGCTGTGTGATTTGATTTTTGATTACCCAATTTTCAGTCGTACTATTAAGATCCTTTCCGATAGGGACCAGGAAATTACCAGCACCGGAAGTTGCCCAGAATATCATCGAGCTTTCATCATTACCGGCCAGTTCTGCATCGAGGTAAAAAAAACGAAGCCGTACATTCACATTATTAGGATTCTTTGCCCCGGATACGGTGAAACTTCGTTGTATACTTTGACCACCACCCGATAATGATTCAGCAAAGTGCCTTCTGTCAATGGTCAATACACCCAAACTTTGGCTGGTTAAAAGTTCAAGCCCCATATTGCCGGGATTGAAGGGAACATTAGCAACTTGTTTTCCGCTTGCTATAATGCTCCCGTTCGCATTTGCATCAGTAATGCGTGATTGATTACTTTCCCCTGCAATTTTCCCGGTAGTACCCAGGTTTACACTATGAGTATTCAATATCAGATTACCTGTACTCATGGTAATGGTACCAGTGACGGAAATATTTTTATTCAGGTACATACCATTAGCAGATTTGCTGATAGTGATATTATTGAAAGAAGAAATACTGTTTCCGCCAATGA
>JBDTPD010000513.1:0-3796 GCA_039932855.1 Chitinophagaceae bacterium
TATAATGACTGGCTGGATCATTTGAATAATCATTTTCAGAAAAAAATATTGTGCATTGGAGAATATTGGCGAAATACGGTAGATCCTTTGCTTAAATATATCGAAGCAACAGAAGGAAGGGTTCAGCTTTTTGATTCACCGCTTCATTATAATTTCCATACTGCATCAATGGCCAGCAACAATTATGATCTCCGGACAATCTTTGATAATACATTGATTCAGCATAAACCGGAACTATCGATCAGCTTTGTAGATAATCACGATACACAACCATTACAATCTTTGCAGTCACCCGTTGATTATTGGTTCAAACCATTAGCGTATGCACTGATCTTATTACGGGAACAAGGAACGCCCTGCGTATTTTATCCAACTGTATACGAAGCAAAGTATGTCGATTCAAAAGATGGGGGCGATATTTATGTTGAACTGAACCGTCTTGCCTGTGTAGAAAAAATGATGCAGGTAAGAAAAGACCTGGCGTATGGTATGCAACGTGATTATTTTGATCATGGAAATACGATCGGATGGACAAGAGAAGGCGTTAAAGAAAAAAAATTATCAGGCTGTGCAGTAGTCATAACGAATGGTACGGCTGGTGAAAAAATAATGGAAGTAGGGAAAGCACATGCAGGCAAAACATTTATCGATGTTTGCGGTTTTCGACAGGAAAAAATAAAAATTGACAAGAATGGATGGGGAAAATTTTTGGTCAATGACAGATCAGTATCTGTCTGGATCAATGAGAAGGCGGCTGCCAAACTCAAATGAACTGGTATATTCCTTGCATAATACCTTCCGTGACTAATTAATTTATACATGAGCATCGCTTTCCCGATCATTGACTGGGGTAATGGAACAAATATTTACGAGGTCAATATCCGTCAATACACCAGAGAAGGTACATTAAAAGCATTCATAGAACATATTCCCCGTTTGAAAAGGATGGGTGTGGATGTTCTATGGTTAATGCCCATCACTCCCATCAGCGTGGAAAAAAGGCAGGGTACCTGGGGAAGTTATTATGCCGCCAGCTCCTATACAGATATCGATGCAGCATACGGAACAGGCGATGATTTCCGTGAACTGATCACTACGGCACATTACTATGGAATGAAAGTGATTATTGATTGGGTAGCCAATCATACTGGTTATGATCATCAGTGGACAGTAAAAAATCCAGGATGGTACAGAAAAGATAAAGAAGGAAATTTTACCGGGTTGTATGGTTGGGTAGATGTGATCGATCTGAATTACGAGATACCTGAATTACGTGCAGGTATGATCGATGCAATGAAGCATTGGGTAAAAGAATTTGATATCGATGGGTTCCGTTGTGATATGGCACGTACCGTACCACTTGATTTCTGGATAGAGGCACGCGGTGAATGTGATGCGATCAAACAACTCTTTTGGCTGGCCGAGTGTGAGATTCTCGAATACCATGAAGCATTTGATCTTACGTATGGGTGGGAAGCAATGAGAGCACTGGATAAATATTTTAAAGGGGAATTGTTGCTGGCTGACGTCCTTCCTATTCTTACTACGTACTCAAGATATCCGATTGGTTCCAGAAAATTATTATTCACTTCCAATCATGATGAGAATACTGATCATGGTACTGAATATGAAAAGTATGGTAGTTCGGCGTTGGCAATGGCTGTATTCAGTTGTACATGGCCGGGTATTCCGTTAATTTATTCCGGGCAGGAAAAACCAAACAAGAAGCGCCTGGCTTTCTTTGAAAAAGATTTTATTGATTGGGAAGGACCTGTAGAACTGGATGCTTTTTATACAACACTATTGACCTTTCGCAAAAAAAATAAGGCCCTGCAGGAAAGCGCCTCTGTGGTTATGCTTCCGTCAAATCACCCCGATGTGTTGATCTATTTATGCAGACGTCAATTGGATCGTGTATTAGTGATAATGAATTTATCGAAAGAAAAAGCCACGTTTCATTTCGATCATCCGGCTGTAGCGGGGACTTATCATAATTTATTTTCCGGAGAAATGGTTTCATTTAGCAGGAAGGAAATATTTACGTTTGAATCAGGAGAATATAAAGTGTACGATATCACGAATTAAGAATAATGTTATAGTAATTGCGGAATATTTTTCCCGTTTTGCTACAGTTGATAAAAATAAAAAAAACATGTTATCATATTCTTTAACTGGCACGAATATCGATTGAGACTCAGGTCACTTGTTTATTATTAAAAAATCAACTCAGATATGAAAAAGAAATTTGGATTTTTACTTGCCCTCCCGTTTGCCCTCTTAGCCTGCAACAATGAAGGAAAAGATAGTGTAGAAAAAGCTGATTCTACCAACAACGCGAAGATGGATTCATCTACCGCCAACAACCCTGCTCAGACAATCAGTACTGATGCAGAGTCTACCTCATTTATGACAAAAGCCGCAGATGCTGGTATGGCTGAAGTACAAATGGGTGAAATGGCTCAACAAAAAGCGGTGAATGCCAAAGTAAAAGATTTCGCAACTATGATGATCCATGATCATTCTGCAGTAAATGACCAGGTAAAAGCATTAGCGGCACAAAGAAATGTAACACTTCCTGATTCTGTAAGCGATGATCACAAAAAGAAAATGAATGACCTGATGAAAAAGACAGGTAAAGATTTTGACAAGGCGTATGTAAGTGCTATGGTGGATGGACATAAAAAAGTATTGGATATGTTCCAGGACGCATCCAAGAATGTAAAAGATACAGAAGTGAAAACGCTTATTGACAATACGATCCCTAAAATACAAATGCACCTGGATTCAATTCAGGCCATTCAAAAGTTAATAAAATAATCATAATCCGTACTCTAAGGCTCTTTACCCTATATCATTCAGATAATGCCGGCGACAAATGTTACCGGCATTGTTGTTTTATAAAGTAATTTGGTATGATTGGGAAATTTGTAGTACCTATTTTATATGAAAAAGAAAAGTGCAGGTATTCTTCTTTACAGAATGAACAATAAAGAGATAGAAGTGCTACTGGTACATCCGGGTGGACCTTTTTGGAAAAATAAGGATGAAGGCTCGTGGACAATACCAAAAGGTGAAGCAGATGATGATAATGAAGAATTGCTGGCAACAGCTATACGTGAATTTGAGGAAGAAACAGGCACTGCATTGAAAGGTAATTTTATTGAATTGACTCCTGTCAAACAAAAATCAGGAAAGCTCGTGTATGCGTGGGCCATTAAAGGCGATTTAAATGAAAAGAAGATCACCAGCAATACATTTGAAATAGAGTGGCCGCCAAAGTCTGGCAAGATGCAATCTTTTCCAGAAATAGATAGAGCCGAATGGTTTATTATTAAACAAGCGAAAGAAAAAATAAACGCAGCGCAGGTTGCTTTGTTAGATGAATTGATCGATAAAGTCTAAAATGGCTTTTCGCTACAAGCACCAGAAGGTTCCATTCAACCTTTCAACAACATTCAACTCTTCAACCAAACTCCTACAGCTTATAATGTTTCTCTATCTCCTTCCCCGCCGCATTTACCATCTCTTCCGATCGTTGTTCATTAACTGTCCATTTACAATTGTTAAATGACAGATAGCCAAATGATACATCGTCAAGCACTACATGATAGGAAACAGGATTTCCGGTCTCATTCGTTTTCTCTGAAGGATTTACCCACCCCTTATATTTCTTTCCATCCTGCTCAAATGAAATATCGAATATATTTTCTTCCATACTTTATAGTTTTTGCAACGCTTCGATTGCTTTTTTCATATTAATTCCTTTGCCAAGTACTGGTTTAAAAATATCACCCAT
>JBDTPD010000514.1:0-3796 GCA_039932855.1 Chitinophagaceae bacterium
CATCATTTTATAAAGGAGTCAATGTAATGCCGATGATGCTTATTGGTGTATTCGGTGGACTTGCACTCGCTCTCATTATGGCCTTTAAAAAGCAGTGGTCGTCTTACCTGGCACCAGCATATGCATTATGCGAAGGTTTATTCGTAGGATCTGTCTCTGCTTATTATGATTATGCATTTAAAGATAAATATCCGGGACTGGTTATGCAGGCCGTGTTACTGACACTGGTTGTTGCTGTAGTAATGTTCCTGATCTATAAATATCGTATCATTAAAGTAACACAAAAATTCAGAGCGGTAATGAGTATAGCTATTGCAAGTATTGCTATATTCTATCTTGCACAATGGGTTTATTACCTGATCACAGGTACTAACTTTGCAGCATTTACCAATGCAGCTACTCCATTAGGGATTGGTTTTTCTGTTGTAGTCGTATGTATTGCAGCATTAACCCTGTTAATGAATTTTGATACCATTGAAAAGGGAATAGAAATGAAAGCGCCTAAGTTTATGGAATGGTACAGCGCGTTTGGTTTGCTGGTAACCCTTGTATGGTTATACCTTGAAATACTTCGCTTATTATCCAAATTGAGCAAAAGATAACTGGATCAATATTTTTATAAAAAAACTCCGTTGCGCTTCTGCACAACGGAGTTTTTTTATTTTACATGACTGGCCTTATCGTGCCTGTGTACATCCTCCTCTACCTTATCAGCGATCTTCTGTACATCCTTATTGACAAACTCGCTCATGTAAATATTGAACAGTACTATGATGTAGTTAATAAGTAAAGGGCCAAACACAAGTCCGATAAATCCAAACAGACCCAGACCAACGATCACACCGAGAATGGTAATAACAGGATGTACATCCCCCATTCTTTTTAATAAACTGATCCGTGCGATATAATCAACGTTGCCCGTAACAATTACACTATACAATAATAAGGCAGTAGCCTGCCAGTTATCTCCAATTGCATAGGTATAAATAACTAATGGTACCCATACGGCCATGGTTCCGATAACAGGAAAGAATGCAAAGACACCGGTAAGAAAACCCCAGAGTCCCCATTCTTTTACACCAAAAATAAAATAACCCAATGAAGCGGTGAATCCCTGTATAATTGAGATCAATGGTATACCCAGTGCATTCGCTCTTACCATCTTCTTCGTCTCATGCGCCAGCATATTGATGTTCTCTGTTTTCAATGGAATGATACGACTCAGCATACGTTCGATCTCACTACCATTCTTCAACATATTATATAACAGGAACAACATGATGGCAAGATTGGTAATCAGGTTTGCTGTACTATTTAATACACCGGGAATAAAAGCCGTGAGTTTATTAAGTGAAGTACTCAGTGTATTGGAGGAAACAACAGTGAATCCAATCCGGTGCTGAATGGTATCTATGGCATGTTTGGTAGATTCCATCATCGCCTGTGGATTTGCTAAAAATGCATTGATCTTTGGACTGATGAGCGTGATAGCTAAATAAACAGGCAGACCAATAAGCATTAAGTAATAAATGATAAACAAACCTGCGGTCCATCCTTTCTTCCATTTGCGATGATAGACCAACTGGAAATAATTAGCGCGGCTCAATATGTATAAAGTGATCGCGCCTAAAATTCCAGGTAGAAAAATATATAGCTCCTGTATAACAAGATAAACGAATAAGATAATGATAGACAAGAGGAGCACTTGCCTTATACGGTCATTAAAAGTTGGCATACCGCAAGATATTCAAAAAGGGTGCTAATTTCTGTTTCCGGGCTTTCGTTTTGCAAATTAGAGAGCGTGTTGGCACAAGGCAGATAATAGTGGAACAGTAATTGTTTTTGAGGGCATATGCAGATAGTAAAACGAAAAATCAAACAGGCTACCGCGACGAGGAAAGGTAAGATCATTTTTTTTAGCCTATTAGCGCTTATCATGTTCGCAATAGCTGGTGGGCTACTTTACTGGCAGACACACAAGAAACAGATCATCCGGGAACAACTCGAGTCTGCTATTCATGGCAAGAGCGATGGATTATACTCTATCCGGTATGATTCACTTGATCTGGACGAGGCCAGTGGGTATTTATCCGTCAAACAATTGCACCTGGCCTATGATAGCAATAAATATCTCACCCTTCGCGACCAGGATAAGACACCTGCCATCTTATTAAAAATTTATGTTCCGGAGATCACAGTAACAGGTGTAAAAACGCCAAAAGCATTAATCGATAAAGAAATTGAAGGCACAAAACTGGAGCTGAAGAATCCTGAAATCGAGATCATGTATACCGGAGAGGGAAAAGATTCCTCACAGAACCTGCCTGACCGGGAAATATATGAACAACTCCTTGGCAACCTGAACCTGATCAGTATTGATACTGTAATTATTACCGGCGCAAATATCCGAACCAGCAACATGAAGACACATCAGACTGGTTTTAAATTTACTAATGCATCTGTGCAACTTATAAACGTACGGATCGACAGTACCGCTAATGAAGATGCTTCCCGTCTATTTTTTGCAAAAGAAGTAATGGCTGGCTGTGATACCGGTTATAGTTTATCTGCGAATGGGCGTTACAATTATGTTATGCATGGTGTGGCGCTGAATTCTGTGACGCGAATGGTGACGGCGAAAGACTTTAAACTTGAACCACGCCTGGGAGAAGCAGCCTTTGTAAAGAGTCTACCAACTCAGGATGATCGGTTTGACTTTTCTATTGAGAATATTGCCATAAAAAATATTGATTTCATCCGTCTCGGCTATGATGATATAATAGCAGACAGTGTTATTATTGGTTCGGCTTCCTTTAAAATATATCGTGACCTGACTATTCCAAGAGATAAAAAAAACCGCGTGGGTACTTATCCGCAACAGGCAATAGACAAAATACCGATACCTATCGATGTGAAAACAATTTTACTGCGAAATGGCTATGTTGAATACAAAGAAATGAACGCTATCACAAAGCGGATAGGAAAGGTCATATTTAATAATGTTTACACTGTGATCAGCAATATGACAAATAAGAAAGAATTAGTGGAGAAAAATAATATCATGCGTGCCGATATCAATTGCCGGTTTATGGATCTTGCCCCATTTAAAGTAAGCTGGTTGTTTTATTTAAAAAATCCCAATGGCCGTTTCGATCTGGAAGGCAATCTGGGAAGCCTGGATGCAAAGCGAATGACGATACTGACAGAACCAATGGGGCCGGCAAGATTGACTGATGGTACGATCAACAGCGTTTATTTTAAACTGGCAGGAAATGATTATTCAATGGGTGGTACGGTGAAAATGTTATATGAAAATCTGAAAGTGTCATTATTAGAAAAGGACAAAGACACCAAAAAGTTGGATAAAAAAGGATTCATGAGTTTTGTAGCAAACATTATCATTAAAAATGATAATCCTTCCGGAAAAAATAAAGAAATAAGAGTGGCTGAAGTAACAAATCCGAGGAACACAAACAGATCAATTTTTAATCTTTCCTGGAAAACATTGTTTAAAGGATTGAAAGAAACTGTAGGTATAAAAAAATAACGGGGAAGCGCCTCGCTCCCCCGTTCTGTTAAATTATAGTTCTCTCTTTAGTCAACGATAACTAATTTAACCGTCCTTATATTCTTTCCGTTTTCATCGTATAAGTTAAGCGAGTATGTTCCGGTAATCATCGTTGGTTGGCGATCGATTGTTTCAACCTGGTCATACTGCGAAATATTTATTTTCCTTACTGCAGTTAATTGTCCACTCATATTGTACATCTTCATATAATAACTTCCTGTTTCAAAG
>JBDTPD010000515.1:0-3795 GCA_039932855.1 Chitinophagaceae bacterium
ATGGTACAGCAGAAACAGAAAACGAGATAAAGGAGAAAACAAAAGCAACGATCCGTTGCATACCATTGAACAATGTACAGGAAGACGGTAAGTGCATCCTGACAGGCAAACCGTCGCGTCAGCGGGTGCTTTTTGCAAGAGCCTATTAGCAGGTACGAAGTACGAAGTACGAAATACGAAGTACGGGCTGCTCGTACTTCATATTTCGTACTTCGTACTTTAAACTATATTTGGTAAACCATAAATCAACACCATCATGGAAGAAAATCAATCACAAACGAATTCGATATTTGGAATGGAGATGGATTCCTATGCGCAGGATCATCTGAAGACGATCAGTAAATGGAGCAGGTTTATTTCAATGACCGGCTTTATTCTTGGCGGCATTTTTCTGCTTATTCTATTAGTAGCCGGAGCTACGTTGATACGGCAAATTGACCGGGTGATGCCGATCGCTGGCGCTGCGGGCGTGGTAGTAGCCATACTAATAGTGGTATGTGGCTTGTGCGGGACCTGGTTATATTTCCTGCTTCAATCATCCAACCTGATCAGGAAAGGTATCGGCACGACTAATTCCGTGTATATAGGTGAAGGATTTAAAGCAATGCGTTCTTTCTTTATCATCAGTATTGTACTTTCTCTTTTATCTATCTTATCTGCTTTCTACACCATTCTAAATTATTAATACAATGGAAAACTTACAATCAGAAGAATCGTCGCTATTCTCGATGAACTTCGACGATAATACAAAACAACAAATGAAAAGTGCCGCTACTATTGGCGGTATTGCAGCTATTATTTCCATTGCAGGTGCTGCATTGGGATTGGTCGGCTATATCATTCAGCGTACACGTCCGACACCAGTCATCCTCGAAGGATTCACGAATAGCGATATGCCCCGTGGTGGAGATAATATCGTTTTTACTTTTCTAACACTTGTCAAGGCGGTGGTATTGTTTTATTTCCTGAATCGTTTTTCTACGCTTGTCAAAAATGGTATTAATGGCAGTTCCTCATCTCAGGTAACAGAAGGACTCGGAGCGCTCGCCAATTATTTTAAAACAATTGGTGTATTGATCATCATCGCGCTGGGCCTGTTTGCGCTTGCTATTGTTATAATTGCACTGACGGCGGGAATGAAATAGGAGAGAGAAGCTATTAGCTCCAGCATCATAATAATACAAATTAATAAAGCCTCTTCAACGGAGGCTTTATTAATTTCAGATATAGTAAGGGCGAAGCTAATAGCTAATAGCTAAAAGCTAACCGCTATTTAGTAGAAAGATAATTATAGTCCTTAAGCAACAGATCGAGAAAATCAAAAGGCGACATAGATGAATCGATCTTCAGGTGAAGCTTTATCTTATCGGCAGCAGAAGCAGCCATGTTATAATCGTCTTTCTTGCGGGCCGTTTCCAGTATGCTTTTAATAGCATTGATATCGCGGTCGCTCAGTTGCATGATTTGTGGGAAAGAAGGTATATAACTGTCAGCTACTTCCTGGAAGATGGTTTCTTCAATACTAACCTGCGATTTTGTTTTGATAAGAATGGTATGAGCAAGGATATCGCCTATTCGCTGACCTTTTTTGGAAGAAACAACCAATACAATATCTGTGACCATAAAAGCAAAGGTCAGTAGTATGATAATGGTATTCTCTGTATCGCCAAGGGCGCCGGGGGCCACTGCTAACAAGATCAGCACGATGGCCATCCAGAGATCGGATACCCGTAAAAGCCAACGGATCAGGAACTGGCTGATACTGGCTTTTCCTCCATTTTCGTTCACTACCCGGATACCCATTATCTTTTTACCAACACTTTGACCGTTCATAGTTATTTCCAGCACCACATGATAAAGGATCAGGGGTAATAAGAATAACCAGCCGATCGACCACAGGTTGTACTGCGTATCGATATCGGAAGCATCTGATGACCTGACAATAGATTGAAAAACTACAAGCCCTACCCGGATATAAATGTACTCAATGAAGACGTCGATCAGCAGGGCAACCAGTCTCCTGAAAAATTCAGGTACTTCAAACTCGAGATCAATATTAAAAGTGGTAGGTACTTTGATTACAGACATATTCGGAGGTAAATTATGTATTTTTTCCTATAATATTTTTTCAGGGCCTTTCCTTATACAAAAAATAGTATTTTACAAGCCAAACACCGGACATTGAGAGAAGCCTTATTCATAAAGAAAAACAGGGACAGATGGTTACGCAATCAGCACATGCCTTCCGCTGATGCTGATGAGATGGCGAATGATTTTATTCAACTCGTAGATGATCTTGCGTACGCCAAAACATTTTATCCTTCCAGTAAAGTAACCCGGTATATCAATAGTCAGGCATCCCGCATTTTCCTGGCTATCTATAAAAACAGGAAAGAGGAATCAAACCGCCTCATAACTTTCTGGAAATATGATCTTCCACTCATCATACGCAAACATCATAAAGTATTACTGTTTTGTTTTGTTGTATTTGTGATGTTTGCCGGGATTGGTTTCTTCGCTTCCCAACAGGATGATAGTTTGCCACGTAGCTTTTTTGGAGATAACTATGTACAACAGACCGAAGAAAACATTGCAAAGGGAAATCCGTTTGGTATTTATGAGCATGGTAATTCTTTCCTTAGCTGGATGGGAATCATGCTGAATAATATAGGCGTGTCGTTACGGATATTTTTTATGGGCATTTTTCTGGGCATTTTCAGTTTATCTCAATTGAGCCATGAAGCTGCAAGGATAGGTGTGTTTGACCAGATGTTTGCTTCTAAAGGATTAGGAATTCAATTCTGGCTTGTTGTATTCGTACATGGTACATTGGAAATAACGGCCATCATTATTTCCGGAGGCGCCGGTGTGATCCTTGGCAAAAGTTTTTTATTTCCCGGTACCATCAAACGACTCGATGCATTTAAGGCAGGAGCAAAAGATGGTGTAAAGATCATCATTGGCCTTATGCCGGTGTTTGCACTTGCTGCTTTCTTTGAAGGATTTATTACACGGCTTTATAACGACCTTTCTGTACTGACAACGATCATTACTTCTTTGTCAGTGATATTTGTGATATGGTATTTTATTATTTACCCGATACGCCTCGGTCGTAAAATGGCGATGCAACTAACCGATGAGGAAGAGGTATAAGTGTGAGTGCCGGAAATATCAGTTTATGAAAAAAAGTTTCACCGCTATTATCATTGTATTATTGGTATCGGTTCCAGGATTTCTGCATGCGCAAATCGGAAAAGATCCCGCTGACTCACTGCAGGAGTATTTTGATACTGTCAAAGTAGAAACGGCACCTGCCCAGGATGATACCATTGTAGATGAAGATGAGCAGACAACAAGCAGTGATGAAGAAAGGAAGCCAGACTATTTTCTCCCCAAATGGACGTCCGGGGGAGAGCATGATACGTTGCAACTGCGGCGTATCAGTGACAGCCAGAAAACAAAGATGAGTCGTGATGAAAACTTCTGGTATGCTAATTATATTTTTAAAAAGAAGAAACCGGAAAATCAACAAACAGATAGAAGAGAATCTACCAGTAATTCATTTAGTACACTAATATGGATACTGATCATTGCCGGGTTCGTTGCCTTTCTTGTTCTTTACCTCAATAATAGCAATGTGAAGCTGTTTCGAAGCAGTAAAACCATTGCTGATGAAGAAGCCGGGCTTGAAACGGATGATATATTTGCCATTAATTACCAGAAAGAAATCGATAAATCAATTGCAGCAGGTAATTATCGCCTTGCTACCCGTTTATTATACCTGCAACTGTTACG
>JBDTPD010000516.1:0-3788 GCA_039932855.1 Chitinophagaceae bacterium
CCATAATAGAGCCACCGCCGCCGCCAAGCAATCCTTTCAGATCCTGCAGATCAACATCGCCATCACCATCAGCATCAAGTTTACCTTTAAACTTTGATACCATTCCCTGTACATCAATACCGGATGTTTTACCACCGCTGAGTTGGTTGAATATACTTTGAATATTGAAACTGCTATCTGAGCTATCAGCCGTTTTTTGAGCAAGCTGGCTCATAACATTAGGTACTAATTTATCAGCTACACCTGCTGCCTGTTCGCCATCCAGACCAAATTTGTTCTGCAATCTACCCGCGAGATCACCAGAAGCCTGCTGAAGTACCGGGTTGTTATCGACATGTTGCTGATTACCGGAGAAAAGTTTCATCACATCTTTGAGATTACCACCAGATATGGCCTGCTTTAAAGTATCCATAATAGAATGACCTGCTTCCTGTACTGCTTCTTCATTACGGTCATTAGGAATAGCCGGATTATTTGTAATAGCACTACCAGCATTTTTCTTGATAAGATCGATCAGATTTTCTAACATACAAGTAATTCTTAAAGGTTATATTCTTTATTTATTTCAAATCACAGGTAGCAGGTGGTGGCTGTTAGTCATTCTTTTTCAAGATGACAGATAGTTTGTTTTACAATATTCCAACAATTCTTTTAATACTGTATAAATACTTTTTGGCAGCCATTTTTTGGCAATTTCAGGAGGCAAATGATTGTTATTTATAAATTCGGCTTTTTAGCCGAATTATGTTCAAATTCGTCTTTTTAGCCGAATATTTTAAAAATTCGTCTTTTTAGCCTAATTTCGATAAAACAATAAAAATGTCAGTGGCTGCAGTAATCACCGCCGATATAGTAAACTCTACTCTACTAGCTACTCAACAGGAAAAAAAACTGGTGAGCCAGATCAGTGCTGTTTTAAAAGATCATAAATTTGAATTCTATCGCGGTGATAGTTTCCAGATTTATTGCAAAGATGCCAGCAGAGCTTATGAACTGGTTTTACATATAAGGACTATTGCCAGGAGTTTTTCGATGATGCACGATGTAAGAACGAGTATTGGTATTGGCAAAGTAAAAACGCCTGTACGTGTACTGCGAACAGCTACGAGCGAAGCCTTTATTCTTTCCGGTCGCGCCTTTGATAAATTAAAAAATAATTCAGCACGAACACAGATAACATCTGGTAATGAAAAAGCAAACACCGCTTTAAAGATCATTGCCTATTATACAGATTATCTTTTTACTCAGCTTACGCCTAAACAAGCTGCCGTAGTAGTAGTACTTCTCAGAGGAGAAACACAGCTACAGGCTGCAAAAAAATTAAAAAAAGCACCCGCTACTATTAATCAACATGCTCAATCGGCTGGTTGGTTAGAAATGGAAAAACTGGTAACAGAATATAAACAAGTGATCACTCAATTTAATCTCGTATGAATACAATATGGTTGATAAAACTGATCCTATCGCACCTGTTGACAGATTTCATGCTGCAATCGAAGAAATGGATCGCTGACAGGCGGACAAAACATTTCCGATCGCTGTATCTCTACGTGCATACATTTATTACAGCTGTATCGGCATGGATATTCATGGGTTGGCAATACTGGTACTTTGCCATTATTATTTTTGTAACTCATACCCTCATCGATGGATGGAAATCATATCGGCCACAGCGGATCATTTACTTCTTCATTGACCAGTTTTTGCATTTGCTGGTGATCTTGGGCTGTTGGTATTTTGCTTTTTATACAACAGATGACCTGCAACAACTATGGAAAGACGTTGCATCCAATAATCATTTCTGGATAATTGTCACTGCCTATATATTTCTTGGTGTGCCAGCCGGCATCATGATCGGGCAAATGACAAGACAATGGAGTGATCAGATACCCGGAGGGGCGGGCCTGGCTAATGCAGGAAAATGGATCGGCATACTCGAACGGGTGATCATACTGACTTTTCTTTTACAAAATCAATATGCAGCTATTGGTTTGTTAATTACTGCCAAGGGATTGCTTCGCTTCAGCGAAAAAGACAGGCAGGAAGAGAAAACTGAGTATGTATTGATTGGTTCATTGATCAGCGTTTCATTTTCAGTAATTACCGGTATCATTGTCAATTATATGCTCAGCTGACATTAACTACCTTTAGCACCAGGTTAATCATTTTAAAAAAATACACATGGGCTATGAAATAATGTTACGTTTTTTATTAGCAATTCTGTGGGGCGGGATTGTTGGAGCAGAGAGAGAATATCACAGCAAATCAGCTGGCTTTCGCACCATGATCATGATCTCCGTTGGCGCCTGCTTCTTTACAATGATGTCAATGTATATTGGCAATCCCGGCAATATGGACCGGATCGCTTCTAATATCGTAACAGGCATTGGCTTCCTTGGTGCAGGAGTAATTTTTCGTGGAGAAAATCGTGTGAATGGTATCACTACCGCCGCTACTATATGGGCAGTGGCTGCCGTTGGAATGGGTATAGGTTCCGGTTATTACTGGACATCCGCTTATGCCAGCGTTTTGATTATTTTTATATTAGCCATCCTCCCCTATTTTGAAACAATCATCGACCGATCAAATCAAACAAAGAGCTATTCAATACAGATCCCGTACGCTGTTGATTCGCTGGAGAAATATGAAGAGATCATGCGACAATGCAAGCTCCGGTTTAAAATAACAAAACAATTAAAACATAGCGATGCCATCACTATAAGCTGGCAGGTACACGGCCCCGCAAAAAATCATGAGCGTTTTGCGAGCTTATTGCGCCAGGATACTTCCATTCTTCATTTTGAATTCTAAAAAAAATAGCCCCTCCTGGGGCTATTGAATGCAGCAAAGGTTCCGCTATCCAAGCTGCGTGAAAAAAGACACATTGCCATTTTCCTGCATCATGAGGATAATATCCTTATTATCCTTCTTCAATTCCACAAAATACATATCGCTATCGTCGAAACGAGAGCCATAAAGCACCATGTCCATATCGTTATTCTCATTGTCATCAAAGAAGATCACATCTCCTTTTGCATAGTCTGCATATTTATTGTTGATATACTTCTGTGCGGACGCCGGCAGATCATCAAAACTTTTATGTGTAGTAGTACCTACTAATTGTGATTCTGTATCGTAATAGGCCTTTGTTTCCTGGCCATCATTCAAAAAAGTAACTTCATCAAAATTAGAAGTCCGGTTCCATTGTTGCACCGGTACATTGCCAAAGTCGGAATAGAATTGTTGTTTTGACTGGTAACTTACATCATTGTCCTCTGATTTTCTTAATTCCTTTTTCTCTTCTCTTTTTTCTTTTTTGATAGTTGCTTCTTCTTGTTTATCGGTTTTAACATCGTTTCTGATTGCAACATCAGATGATTGTGCATTGGCAGCAGATACGGCGAAGATGATCGCGAGTGCTGACATTTTTATCTTTTTCATCGTTGATTTTTTTAATTATAGAATTGATGAGGTAAAGCTAGCAACGTACGGCAATGATTGCTTGTGAAAATAGTCAGGAAGGCATAATGAGTCGGTGATTCTTTAATGGGAGTCGACGTATAGAATATTACATAAAATGCTCTTCGAGGTAAGTATCCATAGAAAACCCGCCAGGGCCTTTAGCAAGAAAATAAAAAAGTAACAATAAAACAATCAATGAGAATAAAAACACAATTTTTCCGAACTATTACACCAATAAGAGAATAAAAATTTATTTTATTTAAAATTTAAATAAAATATTTTTCAAATATCAAAACTAACAATTTTGATATTGTCAGGAATTATAT
>JBDTPD010000517.1:0-3767 GCA_039932855.1 Chitinophagaceae bacterium
TCTTATTCGGGTGCACTGATCTGGTCCATACGAAGAAAAATACCTGGCCCGCCAAGGGTGCGGATACATAGAGAGTGCAAAAACAGATTTTGCAGCGAGCCAGGTAAAGTGAAAATGGTTACCGGTTTGACGCCGGCGTAAAAATGGATGGTGACGTTCGTAAAAGGGACCTTTTTACATTGATCCAACCCGGTTGGTGGAAAGGCTGGGGTCAATTCGCGTAAAAAGCAGTTATAATCAGTTGTATTCAATTTCCAGGGTTTGATGGCCCATAGAATCATTGGATACGTGTTCAATTTCAGATCGGTGATCAGGTTCCTTAAAAACCCGTTTCGGAATACCCTGTGCTCTTTTTAATCGTAAATCTCCGTATCAAAATGTGGTTTTCCGAACCGTTGAACAAACGTAATACCTGCCGTTCTTATTTGCAAGCCCTTTTGAGAAAAAATTTTTAAAATTTAAAAATCACGTAGTTACGCATACAAACATGGATACCTTTGTGCATAAATTGATCAATTTGCCTCCAGTCATACAAGTAAAACATCTCACAAAATATTTCGGGGATATTAAGGCCGTCGATGATCTTTCTTTCACTGTTGCCGCTGGAGAAGTGTATGGGTTTTTAGGCCAAAACGGAGCCGGCAAATCTACTACCATACGAATGCTGCTGACACTGATCCAACCAGGCACGGGTGAAATAGCACTCTTTGGAATGGATCTTGAAAAAAATCGTCACGCTATCATGCAAAAGATCGGCGCTATCGTTGAACGACCCGATCTCTATAAATATTTATCGGCTTTTGAAAACCTGAAATTATTTGCTGGTGTCAGTGGTATAAAAATTTCCTCCAAAACATTGATGGAACAATTGCAGCGTGTTGGCCTTGCTGAACGCGCGCATAGCAAAGTAAGAACCTTCTCACAGGGAATGAAACAACGTCTCGGTATTGCCGTTGCATTGGTCCATGATCCGCAATTGATCATTCTTGATGAACCTACCAACGGTCTTGATCCCCAAGGCATCGCAGATATGCGTAAACTCATCACGCATTTAAGTCATGATCTGGGTAAAACAGTATTCGTTTCTTCTCACTTATTGACAGAGATCGAACTCATCGCTGATTCAATGCTCATTATCGATAAAGGGAAAAAAGTAGCCGAAGGAAGAAAAGAAGATCTGCTGAATCCTGTTCGCACTATCGTAGAATTGATCACTGACGACAAAGAAAATTGCGTCGCTAAATTGGAAGAAACACAATGGTCATCTTCACTATTGCGTAGCGAGAACGGATTTGTTTTACTGGAAATAAATAAAGCATCGATACCCGACCTCAACCGTACATTGGTAGAGAAAGGAATAAATGTGATCTCACTAAGACCCAAACATTCACTGGAAGATTACTTCCTGTCATTAACAGGGAACTGATATGCAATTATTAAAAATAGAATTATATAAGATCTTCAAGCGGCCACGCACCTATATCGCATTCGGCGTCATTGCCACGATCGTATTGCTCATACAGGTTGCATTGAAGTTTGATGAAGAAGAATACGTAGGATTAATGATGAGCGGACTGAGAGATGTTTTTGATGCGCCACCAAACGAAATATTGAATGGGTATACTGTTTGCTTTATCATTCTCAATCTCCTGCTTATTCATGTACCTATTCTTGTGGCACTGATAGCTGGCGATATGGTGTCTGGTGAGGCAAATATGGGAACGCTCCGTTTACTGGCAGCAAAACCAGTGAGTCGTACCAAATTGCTGATCGTAAAATTTACGGCAGCCTCGATTTACACAACCGTATTATTGATTTGGGTAGCGGCGCTTGCATTGGGATTAAGTATTGCGCTATTCGGCACCAACCAGCTATTCGTTACTAATGGAGGTGGTGTTAATATTATTGATAAAACCGATATTCTCTGGCGATACGGCGCAGCTTTCGCTTTTGCTATCATCGGTTTGATCATGGTAGCTTCACTGGCATTCATGTTGTCCACTTTTTTCGACAACTCGATTGTTCCAATCGTAGCGACAGTTTGTGTGATCATCGTATTTACTATTCTTACACAAATGCAGATACCGTTTTATGACAATACCATAAAACCTTACCTGTTTACAACGCATATGCTTGGCTGGAAAGGATTTTTTTATGTGAAGGCAGTCGATGGACAAACAATTACCGGTTCTATCCGCAATATTTCTGCTATTGTGAAAAGTGCTGTTATACTACTAGGATACACGGCATTGTTCTTAATGGTATCTATTTGGTATTTTAAAAAGAAAAATATTTTAAGCTAATGAAAAAGTGGTTGTATCTATTATTGGTGACGATAGGTTTTTCATTGACAGCATCAGCGCAGACTGCTGAGGAACTTGTACAAAAAGCGAAAGAAAAACTGGACAAGGTCAGTGACTATGAGGCCAGCGGTACGATGAAAATGAATGTAATTTTTATCAAGGCGCCGGTAGCAAAGGTGAAAGTGTATTATAAAAAACCGGATAAGTTGAGAATTAAAAATGAAAGCGGCATTTCCCTGATACCAAAAGGATCGGTAAATATTAACCTTGGAAATGTATTGAGCAATCCTTCAGACTTTAATATCATTGATGCGGGGAAAGAAGACAAAACTAATCTGCGGATCATTAAAATGTTGCCGAAAGATGATAATGCCAATGTAATACTATCTACTTTGTATATCGATGAAAAAACATTTTTAGTAAAAAAAGCTAAGACAACAACGCGGGACAATGGCACTTATGAACTTGAAATGACCTATGGCAAATACAGTGATTATGGTCTTGCTGATAAAGTATTATTTACGTTCAATATCAAAGATTATAAATTACCAAAGGGAGTCACCTTTGATTATGATGATGGTACCAAAGAAGACAATGCTGATCAGGTAAAAAATAAAAAGGGAAAGATTGAGATCGTCTATTCTTCCTATCAACTCAATAAAGGAATACCTGATTCTACTTTTCAATAGATAGTAGATTATTTATTTATTGGACACAGAGAGCCACGGAGAAGGCACAGAGAACCACAGAGAATTACAAATTTAAACTTGTTGATTGCCGACTGTAGACTGCCGACTGTTAATTGCCTTCTCTGATTTCCTCATCTTCCATCCTCGCAAACACTTCAGGATTGATTTTCTTCAATGGATTTGCACGGTTCTCATCGAAAGCAGCACGCTGACGAATGATATCGATACATTCAAATACTGCTGCTAAGAAAGAAGAACTATCTGCTTTATCCTTACCCGCAATATCAAACGCTACACCATGATCAGGTGAAGTGCGTATGGCAGGTAAACCAGCTGTAAAGTTTACACCTTCGCCACTGGCCAATGCTTTAAAGGGTATCAATCCCTGGTCGTGATACATGGCAAGTACCGCATCGAATTTTGTATGATGACGGCGGGCAAAAAAAGCATCGGCGCTATAAGGACCAACTACCAGCATATTACTATTCTTTGCTTCGCGGATCGCTGGTTGTATAATTGTTTCTTCTTCTTTACCGATCAATCCTTCATCACCTGCATGCGGATTTAATCCTAATACAGCAATGCGTGGTTTGTCAATACCAAAATCACGTTGCAAACTCTTGTGCATGATCTGCAGTTTGCTGAGAATAGCTTCTTTAGTGATATGTTTAGCGATATCGCTGACAGGAATATGTTCAGTAACAAGTCCTACCCGGAAATTACCGGCACACAGCATCATCACCACATCATTTACCCCAAACATTTGTTTCAGGTA
>JBDTPD010000518.1:0-3766 GCA_039932855.1 Chitinophagaceae bacterium
GGCTATGATGATTCGCGATGAAAATGGCGAAATGGCTTATAAATACTATAATCTTCCATTGGAACGAAGCAAGATTGAAAGCCTGCCGATGAACTGGACAGTTGTTCATCCTATTGATGAGAATAGTCCGCTCGAAGGATTTAGTAAAGCTGATATGGAAGCTGCCGATGTAGAAGTATATGTATTGGTAAAAGGGTTCAATGATATTTATTCCAATACTGTATTACAACGGACATCTTATACCTACAATGAAATAAAAATGAATGGCAAGTTTGCGCCAATGTATATGGAAACAGAAAATGGAACTATCCTGGAACTGAATAAGCTGAACAAGATGATGACCCAGCGTTCTTAGAACCAGTGGTTGTACTTATTTTATTGAGCTCAATCGAAGAAGTACAGATGCATGTGGTCTGAGCATTTGTGAATATTGTTTTTTAAATGAACCTGCATCTGCTTTTTTCCAAAGATCTCTTACCGATATTTTTCCTTTAAATCCTAATAAAGAAAAATCAACCGCAACCGCATGTGCTGTATCAGAAATATTGAACAATCCTACATAAAAATCTTTGCTACCGCTTACTTGTGATATCCAAATCATACTTTTTTTGTCTTTATAGAGTTGCTTTGGATTTTCACCATTTTGATTGACGGCAACTATTTCTTCATTGGTAAACAATGTTGTTTCAATAGCTCGATTGTCTGGCAAATTACCACCAAGTATTAATGGCGAACGATAAATACACCAGAAGTTCATATGCGTATACAATTCATCCTCGGTAAAACGACTATATCTTTCCTCTCCTACCGGCCCGCGTTTGGATAGTTTTCCAATTTGTATCATATCACAATCGGGCCAATGACCTGGTCCACTTTTGCCTTCCCAGCTTTTGGCGTATTCAAACATCTTCAATACCTCTTTCCAATTGTCCCAAAAATCATCAGCCATCCGCCACATATTGGAATAGGTAGCAGCGTGCGTTGCCTGGCTAATGGGTGTTTCACCCGGCGAAAGACTTAATACAATTGGCCGGCCACATGCCTGTATAGCTTTTTGATAGCCTTCTATTTCAGCATTACTATAAGGACGTGCGATGTCATCTACTTTTATAAAATCAACATTCCATGAAGCGTATAATTTCAATAATGAATTCAAATAATCCTGTGCTCCGGCTTTAGCCATATTCAATCCATACATATGATTCATCCATGGGCATTTTGAAGAAGTATCTGCTATCATATCAGCCGTGATGCCGTTTGTTCCCATTACCGGCGACTTCGACCAGACGGCTTGTCTTGGTATACCTCGCATTACATGGATTCCAAATTTCAATCCTAATGAATGGATATAATCACTCAATGGCTTAAATCCTTTACCGCCGAATGCAGAAGGGAATTTATGTTCATGAGGAACCAATCTTCCCCATTCATCCATTGTTAGCCAGGGAACATAAGAACCGTCCTGCAGTTGTCTTTGAAAGGGATTACCAATCTTGCTTCCCGGAGGATTATCATACGACCATAAGAAATCGACGACAATATACTGCCAGCCGTATTGTTTTAAATGTTGAGCCATATAATCTGCATTGGCTCTTACTTCATCTTCATGTACAGCGGAGCCAAAGCAATTATAACTGTTCCATCCCATGGGCGGGGTTGACGCAACCTGTGCATTTGTATTTAAGAAAAGAAAAAGTAGTGGCAGGAAAAGTAAACTTCTATGTATTCGTTTCATGAAAGGAAGATACGATAAAGTATGAAACGGAAAGTTATTGCAGTGCTCAACCCTTTGCTCTTTTTTCGAGTAACGTTTTTCGCCTGATCCAGCGGCCAATTGGTTCTGGCCGGTAGATGGCTTTGCCTTTTTTATCGGCTAAACCTGTCATTTTCATAAGCGCGTTGCTGATGCGGGTAACGGTTTTTCCATGAGAAAGTTTAGCAGCTGACGTATAGTATTCTTCAAAAGCCTTAATTCCTTTTTTAACGGCAGCAAGTTCTTTTTTACTTTCTTTTTCTTTACGATAAATAATAAGAAGACGGTTGTACGCAAATTCATGAACGGGATCAATTGAAATAACTTTTTCGTAAGCTTGAGCAGCTTCCGTCAATTCGCCGGATTCTTCCAGTTCTTTTGCTTTGTGCAGCCATTCATGCATGGTAGCAGCTTCCTTTAAACTATTGTGGACTACTTTCATAACCGAGATGTTTTGAAAGAATTTCCTGAACTCTTGCTCTGAGAGCATCCGGGCAATTTATGTTGTACATTACATGCATAGGGTCTGCTTCAAAATGATAACACTGGCTTGGCTTTAATTGCTTACCATTTACTTCAACAAGGAACTGATCAAGTTCATGAAGTTCTTCTTTCACTTTTTCTACTATTTCTTTTGAATTATCCATGGTATTTTATTTAATAAAAGGGAAGAATTTCCTCACCTCACTATATCTACTGGCGCAAATGAATGTGCATCTATGTATAAATCAGTGATTCTTGCCCCAGATATATGTTAATAGATAAAAAACCATGCCACCGGGGCCGGTTATTCAGGAAGAAATTTTTATTGTTCATCGCTCAAACAAGCTGTCCACAGAATTTTCATGAAAGTGAGACCTTTCTGGCGTGCATACTCAATATTTCTTTGTGGAATATTTTCAGGGTTTTGAAAATTAGCCAATGCATTTGTGATGCTATTTTCTCTTAATAAATGTATCATAGGATACACAGAGCGATTGGTATAATTGGCAGGATCATCTTTATCAGCGCCTGCAAAAAGATAATCAGGATGAAAAGTTGCTGCCTGGTATATTCCCGTCTTTCCTTTCTTTTTTAAAAATTGATCTACCCTTTTGATCATATCCAGGTAATCCATAAAAACCGGGTACAATTCCGGCAGTATGATCAATGTAGTGGCAATACTCTCATCGTTATCTAATCTGTCAAGTTCGCTGGTTAATGTATCTAATAACTGCTTTCGTTGATCTGAGCGGAGTATTTGGTAATGAATACTATTGCGTTTCACCTCCCGCCCGGCAAAAGGGCAGAAATTGCAACCTATCACTACTTTGTTGATCCATGCTTTTGTGTGCCCGATAACTTCGTCGTCTGTATACATAGTAATTTTTAAGTACGAAGGCGCAATTTACAAGCTTATTTCGTTCCTGCTTTGTAAGCCAGTTTCATAAAAGATTTTACCTCTTTATTAATATCTTCCTTATTACACATCCGGAAGTGATGATTGAATTGTTGTGTGCCTGGCACCTGTGCTATCTTATGAAAGCAAAGATTCTCGGTATATGCCTGATCAAATGGAAATACTACATCCATAAAATCCTTTCCGAGCCGTATAACATATGCAATCCTTGTCGTTGCCGCAAAGGCGATCATTGATTTTGTTGGATGAATAGCTACCTTACCAATTTCCTGGTAGCATTGTGCAAAGTGCCGAAACAATGAAATAGTATGTTCGCTTTTTTTATCCAGGAAATCTGATAACACTTTATCACCGCAGGAATGCACCTGGTTGTTATTAATGAATTGTTGCCGGCATACAGGACAGGTCCACATACAGGAATAGAATTAGCGTGAAAAGAAATGAATGATCCTTCCGGATGAACTGGGAATATATTAGCAGTAAGGGACAACAGGGAATGCTATCACAGATATTTTTATCTGTAAAGAATCGCGTTGAGACGATTATTCATCCATTTCTTTCTGTAATAAAAATAAGACGTCTTAGTTAAACAATCCCTTGACTTTATCCATAAT
>JBDTPD010000519.1:0-3761 GCA_039932855.1 Chitinophagaceae bacterium
GATGGCGCTCGCAGGTCTGTCGATGCCCTCTTATATTTTCAAATTCTATCATTACTATGGCGATCATCTGCCTTTTAAGAAAAATGACATGATCACCTGGGCACTTGTTGTCAGTTGCACCGGATTTGTATTGGTCATGATTGCGGGCTGGTTATTCAAGGATTTAGTCATCCGAAAATTTGGAGAACATTCGCCACAACTGCTGGCTTATTATTATTGGATATTCCCAATGGGATTTGGATTAACTATTTATACAACACTCGAGGTATACACCTGGAATGTGGGGAAGCCCGTACTCACCAATTTTTTAAAAGAGGTACAATGGCGGCTAATCATCACCTTAATGATACTTTTGATGATTGCCGGGGTGATCAAGGATTTTGATACTTTTATTAAGCTATACGCTTTTACTTATCCTGCTATTGCATTAACGCTGTTCATTTATCTTGTTTATACAAAAAAAATTCATTTCACTTTTAAGGTCAGCAAAGTAAGTCGTCGCTTTTTTAAAAAAATTGTCGCCTTTTGTTTATTTGTATATGCCGCGTCAATTGTGCAAACGCTTTCGCAGGTATTTGATTCAATAGTAATCGCTTCTGTATTGCAGGATGGTTTGAAGAAGGCTGGTATATTCGCATTGGCACAGATCTGCACAAATATTATCCAGGCACCGCAACGAGGTATAGTTGCAGCTGCTATTCCGCACCTTGCACGTGCATGGAAAGATAAGAACCGCGAATTACTGCAACGGATCTATGAGCGTTCATCGATCAATCAATTGATCTTCTCACTCGGACTTTTTCTTCTTATCGCTATCAACTATACAGATGTCATCAAAACATTTGGATTAAAGAATGACTACCTGCTAGGTTTCAATGCGTTCATCGTATTGGGTATGGCAAGAATAGTGGACATGGGTACCGGGCTGAATGCACAGATCATTGGTACATCTAATTACTGGAAGTTTGAATTGACCAGTGGCATCGTTCTCTTATTATTGACACTTCCACTCACTTATGTTTTTGCGAGGCATTATGACCTGGTAGGAGCAGCAATAGCGAGCCTTATCTCCATTATAATTTTCAATATCATCCGGATCGTTTTCTTGTGGAAGAAATACAAGTTGTTTCCTTTTAGTATGCAAACGCTGTATACATTATTAGTTGGATTCGGCACAACCGTTCTCTGCTATTTCGCCTTCCACAATATGGCTGGCTTTCCCGCCATCTTACTCAGAAGTTTTGTTTTCTTCGTATTATTTGCTGGTCTGATCATTTACTTCAACATGTCACCTGATATAAGACCAGTGATGCAGTCGCTGATGAAGAGATTAGGAATAAAACCCCCAGCCCCTAAAGGGGAGCGCTGAAACTTTACAACAGGTTGGTATTTACAATAACATAGAAAGATCTTCTGAATCATAAGCATGATTCAAAATATTTTAATCTTCAAAACTCCCCTTTAGGGGTTGGGGGTGTATGCTATCACTCATTCTGCGCCGGCTTATCAATCCTGCCTGCACCAATGAAATGCTTTACGTAATAGGGATCATACATATCACTGACCGTAACGCCAAGTGATGTAGAAGCATGAATGAATTTATTATTCTGCAGATAAATACCAACGTGTGAAATACCACCACGTGTATTGAAAAAAACAAGATCGCCTTCTCTTAACTGAGTAGCAGAAATGATATGTGCACTATAATATTGTTCTTTTGCTGTGCGTGGAAGTGCAACAGCAAAAGCTGAAAGATAGACGGCTTGTGTAAAAGCTGAACAATCAATCCCACTCTTGGTAGTACCGCCCATTTTATAGCGTGTACCATACCATTCATCCACATGTTCGAGTAACTTATCATTCGCCAGCATCTCTACTTCCGTATTGAGCAGAATAGAATATTTTAATTGGATGGCAGAGGCCTTTTCGACTGAAGATGTTTTATTGGAATAATTATTCTCTTTTCTTGTATCCGCTACATCATCTTTTGCAGCGTTCTTATTTTTTGTAGTAGCTTCTTTTTTGTTTTCGGTAGAACCGGTCGCAGAAATATCATCGAGGAATTTGGGTTCTTTTTTAGAAGTGGCCGGTTTTGTAGCGACTGTGCTATGTGTCTCAACAGGAGCTTTCTTATTGGTGCCCGTCGAACTGATCGGCTTGAGGCCGGAGCAACTTGTTAAGGTAGCAAGCAGTAGTAAAACTGGTATGAGTAATTTGACCATAGCTTTTTTAGTAGAATCTCTGCACTCTTCACAAATCATGCCTGACACATAGGCATACTTACAAAAATATAACTAACTATTGTTAAAAAACAGCCCCCTTTTAACGAAATTTGAGATTTAAAATTGTTTACCGACTAAGTAACTGAGATCAAGTATATTAACACTCGTGAATAAACTCAAATTAGAAATAAGAAATGAGAAATAAGGAATGAGAAAGTTAAGACATTAATTACAGTGACTAACTTTCTCATTCCTTATTTCTCATTTCTTATTTCTAATTCTTAAAGTATACCCAATGCAAAAGATTCTTTTCCTCGTATCAATAGTATGGTTATGCACCGGATGTGAAGGTCCGGGTCAGGCCAGCATTGGCAATACATCCATTTTTGATCATGCTGTAAAGAGCAGGGCCCCAAAAGAATTATTCTATGCAGTGAATGATACATTGCCTGCTCCTGCAAAACCTTATACTTCTATTTCTTTTGTAAAAAAAGAATTATTAAAAGCCGCACCTGGTACAAAGTCGGTACTCTTTAATAAACAAGGTTCGAAGTTGTATGCAATGAACCTCGAAGGCATGAGCATTTATGAATTTGATCAGTCAACACGTAAGGTCATTCGTGAATTTAAATTCAAACCAACAGCCGGAACAGGTTGGGATTATGAAACAGATAAACCTATTCCTTCTTACCAGGAAAAACCGGTAGAAGCTTGTCTCAGTCACGATGATAAAATAGTATGGGTTTCGTTACACAATGCAGAAGGCATCGTTCCTATCCGCATTGATTCAATCGAAGCAAACAGATCTACCTCCTATGCACTACTTGCAAAAAAAGATTCAACAACACAGGCAGTAAAAAGAATAACTGTTATATATCCGGGCACTGATAAAAGAGATTCATTCGATGTGCCGCTGATCAAAACCGGGAAAACTCCAAAGGTCATTTCGCGGACAGCTGATAATAAATATTTACTGGTCAGTAATTGGCACTCGTATAATGTCAGTATACTGGAAATGAATAAGAATGTTTATCCCTTCGGGAAAGTCATTAGCACTATACCTGTAGCGGCTATCCCACGTGGGATCGTAGTGGATGATAAGAATAATAAATCTTATGTCGCCATTATGGGAGGATCAAGCTTAGCTGTGATCAATAATTCGGGCTGGGTAAAAGAACCTGATATGGCGGTAGCTTCCAATCCCCGTCACATTGTGATGGATACAAGCGGACATCTTTTTGTTTCCTATAATAAAATAGCCAAAGTAGCCTGTATCGATGTAGCTACGGGCACTACGTTATTCACAGCAGCCACACATGCGCAGCCCCGTACGATAATTTTATCAAAAAACCATCATTTTTTATTCGTTACCTGCTATGGCAGCGATTATGTGGATGTTTTTAGGATAAATGACAGCAGTTTTGTCAAGGTAACCTCCTTACCTTGCAAGGGTCACCCGGTAGGCGTAGATATTTTTGAGAATAATGAAACTTTAGAAGCCTGGGTTTGTAGTTATAGCAGCGGGTCGATCAGTATTTT
>JBDTPD010000520.1:0-3757 GCA_039932855.1 Chitinophagaceae bacterium
CATCGGCTTCCTGTCAGACATCCGTCGCATGAACGTTGCCATGACAAGAGCAAAGAAAAAATTGGTTGTCATCGGCGATAGCGGCACACTTTCTCAACTTCCTTTCTATGCCGGATTTATCGGTTATGCCGAACAGCATGAGGCGTATCAGAGTGCCTGGGAATATAGTTTCTGAGAACAGCTGATACGTTACGCCATAGTGCTTGAGAACATGCACCATAGCGTAACGGTGCCGACTGCCGACTGCCGACTGCCAACTGATGACTGCTAATAGCTTCTCTCTCGTATTTCCCCTACGTTATTTTCCCAAGTTGAAGGACTGTTGTGATTTAAAGCGGCCTGCCTTATTTTAGTGCTGAATTTTAATTCAAAAATCCGCTACCATGAAAACACTTGTACTCGCTTTAATTCTGTCTGTTTTCCTGTTTAATGACGCCCCCTCTATTTATGATTTTAAAATAAATACCCTGGGCGATGAAAAACAGATCAGCTTTGCCGCATATAAAGGCAAAAAAATCCTGATCGTTAATACTGGTTGCAAATCGCCGTATACTTTCCAGATCGAAGAGATGGAAAAATTATACCGCGCCTATCAGGAAAAACTGGTAGTAGTTGCGTTCCCTGCCGGTAATGATTTCGGTGACCAGGAGTTTAAAACGAACAGTGATATCCGCGATTTTTTTATGTACACATATGGAGCAACTTTCCCGGTTGCTGAGAAAACAACGACTATTGGCAGTATGCGTCACCCGGTATTTTCTTACCTGTTGTCAGAAGCTGCTAAATTGGGCTACGAAGAACCTGTTATCAAATGGAATTTTACAAAATTCCTGTTAGATGAAGACGGCAAACTGATCACCGTATTCCCGGCTGATGTAACGCCGTTGAGTACAGAGGTGACCAGTTACTTAAATAATACCAGAACTTTCTAAGAATGTAGAGTTATGAATTAAGAATTATGAGTGCGATAAAATTATTGCTCACATTCATAATTCATAATTCTACATTTTGACAACTCTTGAACTGTATAACTGCCCATTGAAACTTGCTGTTAACAGATAAAGACCTCTTGCAAGTGTAGTTCTTTCTTTAATAACCTGCGTACTGAATCCTTTTGGCGCATGAACATTTTGCTGTAGCATAATTTGTCCATTCAGGTCGGTTAGTTTCATAACCAGTATTCCACCTGCAGGCATGTTCAGATTTACATTAATATAATTCGTAAATGGATTTGGAGAAATACCTGTTACCAGTTTTGTTGATTTGTCCGTGAACACAATAATGATATTACTGTATTCAACAGCGCCGGATATACTAACGATTTTTAAACGATAATATAATTTGGATGTGTTTAGTAAGGCGGCGTTTATATCCGTACGATCATAATTCTTAATAGTACCACTGGTAAGCGCTGGTACAGTTGCGACAGATGTAAATGTTTTGCCGTCCGTGCTTCGTTCCAATTCAAAATGATCGTTGTTCAATTCATCAGCTGTTTTCCAGTTTACAGAAATATCATTATTTGATAATTGGGCGGAAAAAGACAGGAGGTTGACAGGTAGTGCAAACGAATTTGTCTGAACAATAAAAGCGCCAAAGCCTGTTGTGGCAAAAGAAACCTCCCAGCGATTGAATGATGCGTTCCATGCAATATTTGCATCTGCGGGATCGATGATGGTAACGGCGGCACTGATGGAACCAGGTAAACCTGTAACACTGGTGCCCGCATATTTTGCAACACGAAGATTTGCTTTTCCTGCGTTATCTGATACATCTGTTGGCAGATCAAGTACACTTCCAGCTGCTGCATTGAACGCATTAAATTCAGCCTGCGAAAAATATAATGTAACAGTAGCTGTTGCTGTAAACATATTCACTGCTGCTGTCAACTGATAATGCCGTTGTACAAATGGTTCGGATGTATATGTTGGCACAGTTCCTTCCACAAATACCTGGCTGGTTACATTATTAATAACAGGCAATGCTCCCGATGGTATTATTTTAGCAATAAGAGCACAACTGCCACCAAAATAAAGATTGTTTTGTGTATTTACTAACTGTGTTAATGATGTAAGTGATGGCGCCAGTGTGTTGCTGGTTGCTGTGAGAGAAACAACCTGACTTGTTACACTACCACCGCTATTAGACAAGATCGCTCTATAGAATTTTCCATTGACCGTTGTATTATCTGAAATGGTCAGTGTAGCAGTGGTTGTATTGGAATAAATACCTGTATTAGTCAACGTGACCGGTGAAGAGAAGCCAATGTCATTACTTTCCTGCCATTGGTAAGTAACAGATGGCGAAGAACTGGCTACTATAAAACTTACAGCTAATCCTGCACAGATGGTGGATGATACTGGTTGTGTAGTGATCACTGGCGGCGGATCATTATAACGCGCAATAAAAAGTTCCTGGTCCGTTCCCACTGCCACCGATACTGGTGGAGAGGAAGGTATAAATGTCAATGTGCTATTGGCGAAGATTCCTGATACCCATGCATAAGAATTAAAACAGGCAACAGCAAGACCGGCATCGGTACCTGTAGATCCACTACCTCTTCCTAATTGCGTAGCATTGCCGGTGCTCTCATTTACTTTTACTAAAAAAGGATCATCAGCTCCTGAGGTAGCCGCAGTAAGTGGTACAGTTGCAGTCGGAAAAGAGATCGTTCCCTGGAACCTTCCTGTTACATAGATACTTCCAGTGCCGGTATTGTTTATACCAAATGCAACATCTTGTCCACCCGATGTTCCGCTTGCATTCTTTGCCCATGGAAAAGAATTGTCAGATGGATCGTATCGTGCGTAAAATATTTCATCAGATAATGATGAACTATTGGTCAGGCTGATAGCGCCTGAAAGAGAGGAGCTGTTAAAATATCCTGCAAAATAAGCAGCATTGGTAGTTGCATCATAGGTAATACCCAGTGCTTCATCATTAGTGGTACCACCGGCAGAAAAACCACTTAAAAAATTTCCATTGAGATCAAGTTTTAACAAACACATATCAGTCTGTCCGGCATTGGAAAGTGTAACCGATGGAGAAGCAGAACCATTTGAAAAATAACTTGCATTGGCATTGGCGAAGGAACCAGCTACCAGTAATTGATTGGATCCGGGAACAAATGTGATACCACTGCCTGATACATTATCATTACCAATCACCAACGATGGAGTTTCCTGTGAGCTTGCACCGCCTGCACTCACCCAATTAAATGTACCATCACCCGGATTAAGTCGGGCCACAAAAAGATCAGAGGTCGCCTGTGACATGCTGCCCTGTACTGTTCTTGGAAAGGCAGCAGCGGCGCCAAAGAATGCAGTAGGATTACTGGTACGTGTAGAGAACACTCCCGTTATATATACATTACCTGAATTATCGAGACAGATTGCTTGTCCGTTGTCACTGGCAGTACCACCACCAAATACTTTCACCCAGGAAGTGGCACCGGTTGATGCATTGAGCGCAAAAACAATTCCATCTGTACTTCCTCCAACAGTTGTAAATGGTCCCGATGATCCAACAGTAGCAGGAAATTGTGATTGACCCGTTACGTATACGGTAGTTCCATTGGTAACAATACCCTGCCCGCCAAGATCAGTTGCCGCACCACCGAATCGTATGGACCATTGACATAATCCTGCTGAATTGAATTTGGCAACAAATCCATCAGTAGCCGTACCGCCGGCGGTTGCTGTTAATGTAGCCGTGCCGTTTCCAAAATCGATACTGCTATGAAAATTACCGCTGATAT
>JBDTPD010000521.1:0-3756 GCA_039932855.1 Chitinophagaceae bacterium
CATTTATAACTCACTCGATACATTAAATCCGGGTGGTGATAAAGACTATGCAGATGTGTGGGATGTATTTATCCGTGATAAACATGTATTCTTTCGCTCGAACCGAAAGATCTTTGATCTGTATAATAATAAGATCACTATTCATCCAAGTGTCAACTGGGGATTTCTTGGCGCTACGGTCAATGAGCTTATTGCTTTTGACTACACCAATGGATTGGTGGCGTTTCGTAATAATAAATGGCAGCAGCGGATCTCCAACGGAAAACTTCCCTTGAATGTAGTCGTGAAGTCTGTATTGGATATTGGAAACGATAGCCTGCTGCTCGCTACCTTACTGAATGGTTTATTTATTCTGCATCATGATAGTCTTTCGGCTTTTGTCACGCCAGATATAACAGCTATTGCAGAGAAAAATATTTTTGGCGCCAGCATATTATCTCCTGATCGTATTGCATTGATCACCAGTTTGGGTGGTTGTATCATTATTAATAAGCAGGGACAATTTATTCAGCGACTTACCAAGCAGGAAGGAATTCAGAATAATAATATCCTAAGCCTGATGCTGGATAAAGATAAAAACCTCTGGCTCGGTACTGATAATGGTATTGATCTCGTCACCTATAGCAACGCGATCAAAAATATATTTCCCGACAGGGATGATCGTAACTCAGGCTATAGTTCCATTATTTATGATAACCATTTATACCTGGCGCTATCAACAGGTGTGTATGAGACAAATATTTTACCTTCTTCAAAAGATCTTAGTTATACGCAAGGTGAATTTGAAATGGTAAATAATACCAAGGGGCAGGTCTGGAACTTAGCTGAAGCTTATGGAAAACTGATCGTTGCACATAGCAAAGGCGCTTATCTCGTTAATGGTAACAATGCTACTGCACTTGATGAAAGAACAGGTTTCTGGGATTTTCAACCATTATTTGAAAATACATCATCACCGATGATGATTGCGGGAACCTATAATGGACTCAACTTTTATCGCTACGCAAATAACGAGATCAGCAAAACAAATATCCAGGCACAGTTTGAATCGGCACGTTTTATTGTTATTGATAAAAATGTGATCTGGGTCGCGCATCCGTATAAAGGAATTTATAAGATCAGCTTCGATGCCAACAATATACCGGTGACTACGATGTATAAGGATAAGAACGGCATTTTATCCAGTAATCATAATAAGATATTCAGGATAGCAGGAGAAATGATCCTTATCTCTGATAAAGGCATTTTTGAATACGATGAAGACAAAGGAGATTTTGTACGATCAACTTATCTCGAAAAAATATTAGGGAAAGCACCCGTCAGTTATATCAAAGAAGATATTTATGGAAATATCTGGTTTTGCCGTGACCGCAAAGTAGCTGTGGCTGATTTATCCGATAGAAATAATCCGCATCTTATTTTATTTCCTGAACTGGATGATAAGATCATGGCATCAGGATTTGAAGATATCAATGTAATAGATAGTAATAATGTATTCATTGCAGCAGAGAAAGGGTTTTTTCATATCAACTATGCACAGTATAAAAAGAATAAGTATCCGTTAAAAGTATTGATCAGGAATGTGACATCAACAACCCGACAAGATGGATTGATCTTTGGCGGGTATACTGCTCCCGGGGAAAAATTAACGGAGCCCTCCATTGCTTACAAGTATAACTCGTTGCACTTTGAATTTTCTTCTACCTTATATGGGCAGGAACAGAATACTGAGTATAGTTATTATCTCTCCGGTTTTGATAATGGATGGTCGGACTGGAGCAGGAAAACGGAAAAGGATTATACTAATTTGCCAGCCGGTAGTTATGAGCTGCGGATCAAGTGTCGTAACAATGTCGATAATGAATCGTCGGTTGTAACCTATTCATTTGTCATTCTGCCACCGTGGTACCAGACATGGTGGGCATGGTCATTATACCTCATTCTTTTTTCCGGCCTGATCTATTTATTCTATAAACGTCAGCAACGGAAATACAAGCGGCAGGAACAAATAAAGTTACTCGGGCAGCAACGTAAGTATGATGAGGAACAGAAGCAGTTGCAGATGATACATGAACTGGAAATCGAAAAGAGCGAAAAAGAGATCATTGAGTTGAAGAATGAAAAATTGCAGGGAGAAATAGGTCATAAAAATACCGAATTGGCTTCCTCTGCGATGAATCTTGTCAGGAAAAAAGAAATCCTTTCAAAGCTAAAGGACAACCTGAATGTTTATAAGAGCAATCCGGATGTACAAAAAGCAGGAAAAGAGTTTCAAAAGATCATTCGTCTTATCGATAGTGAACTGGATCATGATGAAGAGTGGGAGCAGTTTGCAAAACACTTCGATAGTGTACACACCGATTATCTGAAACGGTTGAAAGAATATTATCCGGATCTCACCGCTTCTGAATTAAAACTGGCTGCGTACCTGCGTTTAAATCTTAGTACCAAAGAAATTGCTCACCTGATGAATATATCCATCCGTGGTGTAGAGACCAGTCGTTATCGATTAAGAAAGAAATTAGGATTGAGTTCGAATGAAACGAATTTGTTTGATTTCCTCATAAATATTACATCGAAATAAATTATGAATTAAGAATTATGAGTTATGAATGTTGCGTATATTTTACGGCGATTCATAATTCTGAATTCATAACTCATAATTAATAGAATTACTCGTTCAAACTATTAGTGATTGCGGTTAACAGGTACTCCTTCGGATCAGATGAATACTCCCAGAACATGACCCCGGCGAGATGGTGTTTTTTTACATAATCGCACTTTGCTTTCACCGAGCGTTCATTATCGTAAGAAATAAATTGTTTGGTATCTGCATTAAAGAGATAAGGGGCATTAGCTTTTTTGTCCCAATAACTTTTAAATCCCTGCTGATTCACGATACTATCTTTAATACGGCTATAGCCACCGCCCCATGTTCTGGATACTATTTTTTGATGTAATCCATGATGGGCCGCGTTTTCAACAATAGTGCCCCTCGCATAAAAAGCAATACCCATCACCAATTTACCAACAGGCACACCTGCTGCTATGAAATCAGTAACCGCCTTATGCGCTGAGTTTTCTTCTTCATAATTATTGGAAGGGTATAAGTTGGTATGATGTCCCGACATATCATCGCTATAATCATAAGTCATCAGGTTGATATAATCGAGATATTCCTGCGCCTTATTCATTTCTGTATGCTGAATAAAATCTGCGAAGCCACCTACTGCTGTTGTCAACAAGTATGTCTTACCGGTTTGTTGCTGCAGCTTATTAAGTTCAGCACGGATATCGCGAAACATGAGCGTATAATGTTCCTTGTCTTCCGGTCGATACACATTGCTATCGCCGATCATGCCCGGATATTCCCAATCGATATCAACTCCGTCCAATCCATATTGGCGAACGATATCTACTGCGCTACCCGCAAATGCCAATCGTGATGTATCTGTCAATACCGCATCAGAGAAATTTTTGCTCCACGACCAGCCGCCGATCGAGATCATTATTTTTAAAGAAGGATTGATCGCTTTCAGACCATTGAGTTTTCTGAAATTCACGGTATCGGTCATTTCATTGTGCAGCCATGCACGGTTATCTTTTACATCCACAAATGCATAATTGATATGTGTCAGCCGCGCCGCATCGATGGTGTCTGTGTTGACCACTCCACTATAACCACCCACGTACCCGATCACTACTGGTTTAGTACGCACAGGAGTATCCACCCGGGTATAGACGGTAATAAGCAGG
>JBDTPD010000522.1:0-3754 GCA_039932855.1 Chitinophagaceae bacterium
TGTTTGGATAACCAGAGAAAGACCCGTAATTAGTAATAATTGCGGGTCTTCATTTTCTCACAAATACCACAACCATGAAAAAATTCATTCTTCTGTTGGCATTTCTCTGTTATAAAAATATTCATGCGCAGAATAATCCCTTTATGAATGATGGAAATGGCAGACCATTGTATATTAAAACAACTTATGTAGCTGACGGCTCCCCGTATCTTTTTGATGAATATAATTTCGCAGAAATTACTTCTGTCAGTGGCATTGTCTACCGCCAGGTACGTGTAAAATTGAATATGGTTGACAACCAGGTTCAGTATATGTCAGATAAAGGTGAAGAACTGGTAGCTAACCTGCTGATCAGAAAAGTAAAATTTCTCAGTGCAGTAGATGAGGATCAAAAACATGTTGAGATCACTGTTGAAAGTTTTGGTGAAGCGTTGAATTCTTCGGGATCTGTGATTTACCAGGTAATAGATTCCGGCAAAGTAATGCTGCTTAAGAAAACCGCTATCACTACACGCGACGAAAAAAAATACGGCGAGGCTACTATTACCCGGCATTTTGAAAAAGTACAGTCAGATTATCTTTTTATCAATCACGAAATGAAGAAAATAGAAAAAGGGAAATCATTTTTTCTTGATACACTAATAGATAAAAGAAAAGAGGTAGAAGCTTTTATTGATCAAAATAAACTCAAGTGCAAAAGCAAGGATGATTATAAAAAGATCATCGCCTATTATAATTCTTTATAAAATTTATCCAACAATTTCCTTCAATACAGGCAATGTTCTCATAGTGCCAAAATCCTGTATATGCAAAGCATAATATTTCTCTAACGCATATAAAAGGTTTCGCCGGAAATCCTGGTTGAGTTTTATCCCCGCTAATTCTTCCGGCTGCATCACTTTTAATAACTGCGCAGCAACATCAGCCTGTTTGTCTTCCAGGAAATATGCGTGGGTTGGTCTGTGTTCTACAAAATTTCCTTCCTGCAGATCTAGATAGTTATGTTTGGAAGAATGACGATCATCGATACGGAACCCGAAAAACACAGCCATATGCAAGGCAAAGAATAAAGCGAAGTTGGCCGTTACACTATCAACGCTTTCATCGAGATGTATAAATGCGTCTTCGACAAAATGAAAAAGATCGGAATTAGGCTCGGGCTGCTTCAAACATTTCGTTAGGAGCTCTATCATGAAAACAGCAACAGCATTTTTCCTGACATCTGTCAATACATGCTGATAAATATGTCCCCACCTGAACTCTTTGACCCGTTGCAATTGTTTGAGCTCATTATGATAGACGACCATGTCAAGAACAGCAGTGGGTTGAAATAAATTGGCTTTACCACTTCCTTTTTTAGAAGAAGTTCTTACTCCATTGATCAGGTAAGATTGCACGCCGAATAACTCTGTGAAGATGGCAACGATCAAACTCGTTTCTCCATATTTCACCGTTCGCAATACGATCCCTCTTGTATGGTGAAGTTTATCAGCCATCTTATTTACTTACAAAAATAATTTTACCAACTTTCTTCTCTGTTCTTTCATCATTGCTGATCACAATAAGATATACACCACTGGAAATTTTTCTTCCTTTATAGTCACGTCCGTCCCATACTGCTTGTCCGCCAGCTGCTCTTGTCTGGTAAACCAATCTGCCATCCAGTTCAGTGATCTTGACGATCGCATTATTGACAAGTCCTCTTATACCAATGCTACCGGTATAATTTGGTGGTACAGGATTAGGAAACACTAATACATCTTCATTTTTTTCCCCACCTTCTGTAGCTGTGCTACGGAAAGAACAAATACCTTTTAAGGTAGCCATGAATACTTCACCCGTTTTTCCATCGATGGCTATTTTCTTTACATCATTACTCAACAAAGGACTATTCTCTTCAGTAAATTGATAAATAACTTCTTCCCCGGTAGCGCTGATAAGCCATACCCCATTTTTAGTAGCTACCCATTTTCTATCTGCGCCATCTACTGCAATACCGCGCACCTCTTCGCCATTGAATAAATAGCCGGCAAAATTTCCTTGTTGTACAATGGGCCATATTGCTTCGCAACCCTGACCGGTAAAAGTTTCCTGCGGACATTGTATAACGCCAATGCCATTGCTGGTACCTACCCAGATGAATCCGCTTTTATCTTTAGTGGTACATAAGATATCACCATCAGGCAGATTGCCATTACCGGCACCTGGCCTGTATATTTTCCAATGATCATCGCCAATATTATCAATAGCGGCCCCCTGATCATAGCAGATAAGACCGCCACCTTTGACGGCTACAATCCATTTGTAATTGTTGTCATCAACAATGATCTGCGTCAATGCATTTTCAGTTAAAGAAAACGGAAGTGAAAATCTTGTCCAGCTACCATCATTTTTTCTTACTACCAACGGCTGAAGTGCACCATAATTCGATATCCATAAATTATTATCAATATCAAATGCCATTCCTGCAATACGATAGCTGGTAGGATCGCCCTGCATGGGGCCAACAAATCCTTGCTTAAATATTTCAAAAGACTCATCCGTTTTTAGATGAAGTACTCCACCGCCGTATGAGCCGGCCCATGCTGTCTGATCCTGAGGATTGATAGCAATAGTGATATAATCAAGTAGTGTATCAAGTTGAGCAAACCGGTAACGATTGATGTTAGTCCAGCTTCCTTCTTTTAATTCATAAATACCATTTCCGTTGTACTGATAATTCCACGAATCATTTACTTCACCTGCCGTAGCATAAAATATATTGTTGGCAACGACCATTTCGCCACTGGCAGTACCTTCCGGTGAGTTTGGTTTGTATTGCTCATAGGAAGAATTGTTGAAATGAGACAATCCACCAAACTGATCCGCTACCCATGTTTCGTTCTGAATAAAAATAGCTTTACGTGGAAATGAAATAATGCCCGGTTGAATCAGCGTTTTATTCAGACTACCGTCTGCATTCAATATAGTTACTTTACTCTCACCTGTTGATCTTCTTTGCGAGAGCGTGATCTTATTTTCTGACACAGTACTATTGATGATAGACCACCCATTCTCAAATAAAAAACTCCAGTTGCTTCCATTCTGAATAAACAATGAATCATTTTTTTGCACGATCACTTTATTCTGTACAGTCATTACCTGTTGACAAGCGCCTGGTGATAATCCGTTTGTACCGCTCACCAGTTGCCAATTGGAATAGTCCGCAGGGTTTGTGGTAGTAAGCGTTGTTTTTTTCAATCCTTCTTCTGTAGCTGCATAAAAAAATCCAGCGTCGCTGGTGATGGCGTTTATCTTAACCTGGTTACCTCCATTGCCGATGAACCATGAATCTTTTACTTCATATCGTTCACCATCGATAACGATAATACCCAGCCCGGTTGAGAGGTAGTAATTTTTTCCAAGTGGATAAATGGCATAAATGTTTTTATCTCCGATAATATTATCTCTTTTAACATCGGGCAGGTTGATAATATCATTCCTGTAAATGATATCGATGTTACTATTAGTGTAAGCGATGAATAATTTGTCATTAGCAGCATCATAGCAAATAGTGGAAATGCCTGTTTCACTCAAACCGGTAATGCGGCTCAATCGTTCGATGGAATGATCCTGTTTGTCTACAGTAAATAAACTATAGGGAGTGGCACAGAATATTTTTTCATTTCCGGAAGCTACATCGATGGCGCTGTTATAAGGAAGATGTTCGCGCCACAATCCGATCGGAGGTACGGGTTGTTGGGTATAGCCGCAA
>JBDTPD010000523.1:0-3746 GCA_039932855.1 Chitinophagaceae bacterium
ACCCCATTCGTAAGTACCGCTATCGGCTTTTATTTCACCATTAATAATATTAAAGAAGCTGGTAATTGCTAATGGGTCACGGCTTAGCAATGCAATTTTATCGCCTTTGTTGACAGTGAAGGATGCATTTTTAAAAAGCACACGACCATCAACTGATTTGCTCAATTTTTCTATGTTCAATATCTGGTTACCTACTTCACGCAAAGGTTGAAAGATGATACCGGGATACTTACGATAACTTGGTTCGATCTCATCGATAGTAAGTTTCTCCAATGCTTTTTTCCGGGAGGTTGCTTGTTTACTTTTGGAAGCGTTCGCACTGAAACGTGCAATAAAGTCAATCAACGCCTGGCGCTTGTCTTCTACTTTCTTATTTTTATCATTCACCTGCCGCGCCATCAACTGTGATGATTCGTACCAGAATGTATAGTTACCAGTAAATATCTTTATTTTTTGTCGGTCAACATCAGCTACGTGTGTACAAACTGCATCGAGAAAGTGACGGTCATGGCTCACAACAAGCACGATATTTTCATAATCAGCCAGGAAATTTTCCAGCCAGGCGATAGTTTCAATATCGAGACCGTTGGTAGGCTCATCCAATAATAAGATATCAGGATTTCCAAAAAGTGCCTGAGCGAGTAACACCCGCACTTTAAGATTGGAAGGAATGTCTTTCATCAACGCGTTGTGGTATTTTTCTTCAACACCTAATTCTCCCAGTAATGTACCGGCATCGCTTTCTGCAGTATAACCACCCATTTCTCCAAATTCACCTTCGAGTTCACCGGCTCTCATACCATCTTCTTCGGTAAAATCAGCCAGTGCATAGATCGATTCACGCTCTTTGGCCACTTTCCAGAGACGGGTATGCCCCATCATCACCGTATTTAATACAATTTCCTCATCAAATCCAAACTGGTTCTGTTTCAATACAGCCATGCGTTCACCGGGACTGATATCCACTGAACCCTTATTTTGCTCGATCTCACCGCTGAGTATCTTTAAAAAAGTACTTTTTCCGGCGCCGTTAGCGCCAATAACGCCGTAACAATTGCCTTTGGTAAAATTGAGATTTACTTCTTCAAATAATACCCGCTTGCCATAGGCCAGTTTGAGGTCTTTTACACTGATCATTATATCCTTTTTGAGGCCGCAAAGGTACGCTAAAACTGCCGGCCAGAAAAGGGGTGAATAAGAAATTTGATTACTTGCCGTTTATAGTATGACTGACGGACGGATATTCAATAAATTACTCATCGGCTCGCCCTAATTTCTGTTATGAAAGCATTTATAACTGGTATCATGCTGCTTTGTACGTGCCCGCTGTGGTCACAATCGAAGTTTTCCTCCATTGTCCATTTCGATCATGATAAATATGAGCTCACAGCGGCTAATAAGTTGCAACTGGATAGTTTGCTGACAACCTTATCTCCTGCTTTCACCATCGACCTGGCTGGTTATTGTGATAAGAGCGGATCTGATGATTATAATAATATTCTTTCAGGAAAAAGGGTCACTACTGTGAAAAACTACCTGCTTCAAAATGGTGTTGGTATGACAAGCATAATATCTGCTTCAGGCTATGGAGAAAAAGATCAATTAAATGATAATAGCAGCAATGCGGAGAAACAACTTAATCGTCGCGTGCTGATCACCATGACAGCTATAAACGACAGTCGTGTTTCATCAGGTGATCATCTTTCTTTACAACAAAAGATCGCTGATTCTTCAACAATAGCCGGAACAAACATTACACTGAAGAATATTATTTTCCAGGGCGGCACACATAATTTCCGGGAAGAATCATCTGTTACGCTGAATGAGTTATTAGATGCAATGAAAAAGAATCCAACCCTTGTTATAGAAATACAAGGTTATATCTGTTGTGTAAATGGTATTGAAGATGGACTGGATGTAGAAACGGGCAGTTATAATTTATCATTGGCGCGTGCGAAAGCAGTATATGATTACCTGGTAATAAATGGTATTGAACGATCAAGAGTTTCTTATAAAGGTTTTGGACATTCAAATCCAATATATCCTTACCCGGAACAATCCGAAGAGGAACAGATAGCGAACAGGCGGGTGGAGATTAAGATTGTCAACAAGTGAGTCGGTTGGCAGTTGGCAGTTGGCAGTTGGCAGTTGGCAGTTGGCAGTTGGCAGTTGGCAATAAATGAAAAGTTGTTTTTAAAAATAAAAAAATCCCGTTCTGATTGAACGGGATTTTTATTTATCGGGAAAATAATTGATTACTGAATAAAGACTTTGCCTTTGGTAATTTTCTTACCATTTGCATCGCCTATTGAGATCAGGTAAACACCTGCTGCAGATCCTTTCAGGTTAATGTTTAATAACGTGTATGGTCCTGTGATTGGCATTTTCGCATTGTATACCATAGCACCATGTGCGTCGTAGATGGCAACAGTACGTGAAGTGACCGTACCTGCAGAGTTATAATAAGAGATCGTGAACTGACCGTTATTCGGACTTGGGAAAATGAAAAGGCGCTCGCTGGCCGATGTTCCGATAGTCAATACGTTCGATTCATTGTTACAACCCGTGATAGGGTTAATGATCGTCACTTTGTAATCACCGATCGCTACAGAATCCACCACATAGCTTGTGCCGGTAATACCAGGAATTACATTATTATTCTGATACCATGTGATATCAAAACCATTTGCATTAGGGAAAATGACAGCATTGATCGTTGCATTCTGACCTGGCAGGACCGATGCCTGAGTAGAATTAAGGAATACAGTAGGTCTTGCATTTACTTTGAATAATGCGCCATTGGAAGCTAACGGTGCAGTACAGGTTGCATTCGATACCAATACCCTGTATAAATTATTATTGAGATCAGGTGTGACGTTCGTTAATGTTAATGTTGGCGTAGTAGCACCAGCATAAATACCTCCGTTATTTACATTCACATATCCGGCTCCGGTATTAATCTGCCATTGATAGATAACCGGAACAGTACTGCTGGTAGCAACAGTAAAGGTTACGTTACCGGTTTCGCAAACAGTGGTGTCGCGTGGCTGAGCCGTAATTGCAACAGGACTGATGACAGTAAGTATAGCTGCAGTTGATGTAGCAATACCTGAGCATGTTCCGGTTATAACTACTCTGTACCTGTAACCGTTCTGTGTTGTCGCAATGGATGGAACTGTATAAATAGCTGCGTTGTTGATACCCGGAGCGGCGCCATAATTTGCACCACCGTCTGTACTAACCTGCCATGCATAATTAATACCTGTTGCACTGGCAGTAACACTAAATACCGGACTCGAACCAAGGCATGATGTACTATTTTGAGGTTGTCCGGTAATAACAGGACTAATACCTGATACAGTGAATGTCACCTGTCTTGTTTTAACAATCACACCTGAAGTGCCGGTAACTGTTACTACATAATTCCCCGGAGCCAGTGTGTTAATGCCATTTAATGTAACTGTGCTGCTGTTACCCGGCACTACAGGGCTGGTACCAAATGAAACAGTAGTACCTGCAGGAACCCCGGCTGTTGCAGTTAAGGTAACAGGCGTAACATATCCGGCTAATGACAATACATTTAATGTTGCAGTAGCAGTAGTCGATCCATTACATGCTGTAGAAACTGCTGCAGGACTATCGAAATCAAATGTTGGAGCAGGCACTGTAACAGTAATGTTTGCATTATTAATATCAAAGAAGATATTACCTACTGCTTCTACTTTTATTCTTCCGGTAGGAGTAAT
>JBDTPD010000524.1:0-3745 GCA_039932855.1 Chitinophagaceae bacterium
GCTTCTTTGTAAACATTGTCGGTTTAATCGCAAAAAAAGCAGTACTATTTCCGGATGATCAATTTTTTTGTGATCACTCTTCCGCCACTATTCACCTGCACGATATACACGCCCGGTAACCATGTCGCTTCCAATGGCAGCTTCATCGCATTTGTGCCGGTCACTAATGTTTCGGTATGCTCAGCTATCCGTGTGCCTTTCGCATCCGATATAGTGATATGTGCTATCTCACCCTGCAGGTCAGCAGTGATCATTAACATTGTATAGTCTGTAGCCGGATTTGGATAAATAACTAACCAATCAGGCATATTCGTTTTGATGATGCGGATCTCGCTATACTTGTATTGACCGCTCACCCCATTCATCTTCACCCTGTATTGAGAAACGCCTTTATGAGGATTGTTATCAAATGCCTCGTATGTTCTTATACCAGCCGCATGAGCAGCAGATACTGACTGTACATCTTCCCAATCCATTCCGTTTATACTGCGTTGTATAGTATAGCCAACGGTATTGATGTCTTCACTGGCTGTCCAGTTTAGTTTCACTGTTGATTGTTCTGTCAGTGACGCATTAAAAGAGAGCAGATTCATTGCTAACGGCGTATCATCAACAATTACTTTATAATCTTCTACTTCACCGGTACTATAATAACCGGTTGAATTATTTTTCGTCATATTAAATGAAGCGGACGTAATACGTAAACGTAAATAGGTAAAGGTGCCTGATACGAGCGAACTTGTTGCCGCGGGCCAGCTTAGCCAAAATGATTGAGTCGTTGCTAAAGAAGGTACATTGATAATACCTGAACCTTCCGCTGCATCAAACAATCCATTGCCATTAAAATCAAGCCATCCGCAAAGCGTAGCATTCGTACCTGTATTGTTAAAGACAGTTACTTCTGCCTGGTAGGTACCAGTGGATGGAGAAAAAATAGGAACGAAAGCAAGACCATCTTCAAAATTATCTTCAATAGTTGTGAATCCTTTTTTTAACCATTCCAGATCTTCATTAGGGCCTAATCTCATTTTTGTTCTTTTACCAGCTGCGTTCGGAGTAAGCGTATCATGGCAGGCAGGCGATAAAGGAACAGGATCATAAGTCGCTGGTGCATCACCAAAATCAAGGAAAGGTCGATAAGGACCAGCAGCATCACCCCAACTGGCTACGTTGGTAGAACCAACCGGAATCACCGGTCCGATCGGTGCTGTAATATTAAATGCAGTACCAACACCGTTCGTGCCATTGTATTGTGAAATGCTAACGTCTACATTATATAATTTTTCATCCCAACCAATAGAAACCTGGCGTGGGATAGGGCCCACTGGTGCATAACGTGTACGCACGCCTGTCATCAGGTTGAAATGATAATAATCGATATTACCACTTTGTGATCCATCGAAGTCAATCAATTCTCCATTGGTAATACCGAAGTCACTCCAGTCATGTATGTTTTGTGCATTAACTCCATCATCAGAAGTAACGCCCCATACCTGTGCAGCTGGTGCAATAGGATTGCCGGCTGCATCAAAATCTATTTTCCAGATAGTTGATTTACGTCCGGCTGCGTATGGAGTTGCATCGTTGTCTGTACCGGTATAGCCTTCTACTCCCAGGTATAACGATCCATTATAGAAAGTAGCGGCTCCTGATTCTACTCCCGACTCATAGGTAGGAATACCAAACGTGTTCACATTCGGAATAACGACGGAGATCGTTTTAGAATCAACATCATACTTCTTCAATGTTTTATCGGTAACAGGATTATTGCCACCTGTTAAACTATAGGTATAATAAACAACACGCTTATACGGATCGTAGGCCATTGAGTTCAAACGGTTGTGCCCTGGTTCATTAAAAAGAAAATAACCATTACCATTTGTCGGGTCCACATAATAGATGTTGTTATTAACGACTGTCAATACATACTGTGGTTGTCCGGTAAAAGGACGTGAGATCTGCTGATAGTTATTAGGAAATGATCCGGTAACGCAAGCATCGATATCTGATAACCATATATCACCTGCTGAATTGTTGAGGGTGATGATAATTCTCTTTACAGGTCCGGCAATAGTTACATTGACCGTTCCCCTGTTATCAGTATTAGTATATCCTGTATTTGGTCCGGTAGCGTTAGCGCTGGTGCTACCCGATCCGGTGATATTAATTCCTGAGGTACCACTGGCATTTGCAATAGTAATTGCTTGTGCAGCAGCCACAGCATTTGTTGCAGTGATATTTACGCGCTGATTATTATCTATATCAAACAAAGAAAACATCACGTTTGCTACATCCACATCAAATGTAACAGTGATCGTGTTGTTTGAGGTAGCCGTAGTAGTGAATTGTATATCATCACCGGCAGTGGCTAAGCTTCCAGCATGTGCTGTATTGGTTCCGTTTTCTCCATTGAGCGTAAGCGTGTTTGACGGCGCCATGGTAAAATTAACGGTGCGTGTTCCTATTGTGAAATTCTGTGTGTAAGGAAAAGCAGCCGACGGATAGAAGCTGGTATATCTTGCATTGTTGGAAGGCAGAAAATCAATGTGATCCCAATTCAATTCTGCCTGCGTGTACCCACCGGGACATTGCGCGTTACCATAACCTGGTAACAGGAGTACGATGAGTGAAACAACAAAAGAAAGAAGTGTAAAGGTTTTTTTCATAGTACGGATTTTCGTGAATATTCTGTACTGTAACACTTCCCGGGTGGTGGAGTAGGAAACTTGTAAACCCTTTTATTTTTGTTCTTCTTCGTGTTCGGTGATAAAAGGATTCTTTTCGAAAAGTACAGCGTTCTCTAGAAAATCTTTCCATTCATTCATTCTTTAAAGCCTAAAAAGTATATATCCCTAATACATTTACCCTGTCGTGCTGATAGACTATGCAGGTGTGATACTAAGCAATGATGTAATTTTTCACGTGGTAAAATATTATGAATAAGAAATCAATGTGTTAGAGAAACTAAATTATGAGTTATGAATTATGAATGCGCACATTCATAATTCATAACTCATAATTTATTGCTGCTTAACAACTTTCTGTGAACTGATGATCTCATTCATATTATTTCTTGCTACAAGCACATATACCTGCGCTGCTTCGTGCCGGAGATCGATCGTTAGAATTTTTCCTGCTGGTCCTGTTACTATTTTCCCTTCGTACACTCTTCTTCCGGACATATCTGTCAATTGTATCGTGTATTGATCAGCTATTGCTGTACTGATCTTTATGTTCAGTATATCATTTACGGGGTTAGGATAAATGCCTACACTAAAGGCAGGATTGTATTGAACATTGATAATATTGCTGTAAGTAATAGTTCCGTTCTTATCAAACTGTTTGATCCGGTAAAAATTATTTCCGGGTGCAGGAGAAGGATCGATCTTCCAGTATGGCGGTGCCTCAGGACCTCTACCCAATGAAATAAATCCATTGCCCGGTACTGATTTTTCCACTTCAAAATAATCATGCTGCTGATCGGTAATAGCTACCCAATCGAGATGTACTGTTTGATCAGGTAATAATGTTCCGGTAAAACTGATAAAGTGTACCGGCAATGTTACCAGTACGGAAGTACTTTTAATAACTTTTACATTATCTATATAAAAGCCATCATCTTCACTGAATGCAAATGAACTGGTGGCGCCTGATGTAAATTGAAAACGTAATCGAAGATTAGCTACGCCTTTCCATGCAGTGAGATCAAAAAGTTCTCTCGTCCAGTCATTCTTTATACCTGTTA
>JBDTPD010000525.1:0-3743 GCA_039932855.1 Chitinophagaceae bacterium
GCAAGCGTTGACCTCTTCACTCCTACCAATTTTAAAATATAGTTAGCCATCACCTCCGTACTACAATTCTTTTCCAGCAATACTCCGATGGTAGTGCCTAATACGATAATAACACAGAGTTTGGAAATGATATCGGCAAAACCATTTTTTATCAATACTAAAATATACTCTATGGGCATCTGCATACCGATGCCTGTAACAAAACAGGCAATTAACAAAGCAAAGAAGGGATGTAATTTAAATTTTACAGTTAGCAGTATAATGCAGGCAATGCCGGCAAGCAAACAAATAATAACCTGGAGGAAAGAATGCATTTAGGCTGGTTCAAAAAATGAGCAATCCTGTCATAATCACATTTATCAAAAATAAGGGAGATAGATAGAGTTGCCGCACTTAATTTATAGGGAATCGTGTGCTACAGGTGGAGGAGCTTTCATTTTTATATGTTGCAGGTCGAGTACATCGTCCATCACTTTCTCCTTTTCTACCAAATAAGCAGAATCCATTCCTGTTATGGATATGGCCCATACCAGCGTTCTGCTCCCGGTCTTATCAAACTTTGGCATCTCCAGTACGTAAGGAGGTTTATTATCACTGAGGCCAACACGAAGATCATTCATCATAACAGCTTTGAATATTTTCGCGAAGATGGTTGTGTCTTCAATAGAATAGTTATAGAAATATATAATAGAAGACGGTGCATTTTTTTCAGTGATTACTGCTTTTACATAAGGGGCAGGTAAACCAAATGAATCAGTCACATTTATTTTACTTTCTGTAGCATCATACATATGAATGGTTGACGCAGCAGGAAAAATCTTATCCAGTTTACGAGATAGGTTTTTCTTGTTCCATGCATCGCCGGAAGTACAGCTAACTAAAATACCCAATAAAATGAGGGAAGAAATGATTGCACGCATACCTGCAATATAAAGTAATTCCAGGCAATGCATACAGCATTACTAAAAGGTCTGAAACCCACGTCTGTAGCCAATTTCAGCGCCTATTAATGTTTCACGTGGAGTCTTTTTTGTAGTAATAACAGGTGCGAAATGGCAATAGCCTGACACCTGTGAAGAAGGGTCTTTTTCACTGGTATTGGCATTTGTTATATAACGATTAAACAGGCAGAATATTTTATGAAAATGTCGGGCAAATACATAAAAAAGCCACCTGCGTTTGCAAGTGGCTCATGAATAATTTCATTAGTCAACGATCGCCGGAAGTGTCTTTATCTGTCACTTTCGCCACTACTACATGCTTTGCCCTTTCCCTGGAAATACGACGGCCGCGGAAGAACAGGTAAAGGTTGAAGAATAGCATGATACCAAGGTAAATACTAAATCCCCCGATCTTGGTACTTAATATTTCCATAAGCGTACGACCATCATAGATCTCGCGGGCAATTTCCATGATCAATAAAGCATAGCCGAGATTGAGTAAATAAAAACCAGTTTCAAAAAGTTTATTGGTGGAAAGAGCGATCTCGGCATTGCCACGAAAGATATCCAGCATAAAAGCTTTACTGTTTTTAAACAATGTATGCGCTACATACCAGGTCAATAAAATAACAATAGGCAGGTATACCAGGTAGGCGATAAAGTTTAATGACATTTTCATATACTTAATTTTTATTGTTAACAATAGGATGATGCCTGTGACTGATGAATAAGATAATTCCCATGTTACAGAAATGAATGACTGCCAGTGTGAGCATGATCTGTCCTGTCTTGATGCTGATCGTTGTCATCATTTCTGTCCACGTATACACTGTTTTCCAAAAACTGATCATTAACGCAGCATAGCCGAGATTTAACAGGTAATAGCCGGTAAGTAATATGCGATTGATAAAATCGGTTAGCTTTTCATCTCCGTGTAATAACCGGAGAATATATACCCGGCCATTCCGATAAAAAATAAGACCGACATGAACGGTGATCAGGTAAGTAAGAAAAAGGTAGATGATGTAGGCGAAAGTATTCATAACCGTAAGTTGATTGGTTTGCTACTCATTCACAACACAAAAATAACAATTCTTTTTAAACTTTCAATATTTTCTGAAAATAAAGTTTGGAACACTCTCCTATCCTTTTGATTCGTTAAATGCCATTTTCGTTTTTTAAGAAGTCTTACCTTCGCCTAACGGTTGTTAGCTAAAATCATTTATTTATTCAACTCCCTTATTATTATGTCTTCAAAAAAGATCTCTGATATTCTTGGCGACAAAGCTGAATTTCTGTTGGGCCATGAATCAAAAACAATTTCAAAAGATCAATTACATCTTCCAGGTCCTGATTTCGTAGATCGCATATGGACGATCACAGATCGCCATCCACAGGTATTGCGCAATCTTCAATTGATGTACAATCATGGACGATTATCAGGCAGCGGTTATCTTTCTATTCTGCCGGTAGATCAGGGCATCGAACATAGTGCCGGCGCTTCTTTTGCAAAAAACCCTATTTACTTTGATCCGGAGAATATTCTCAAGCTGGCCATGGAAGGCGGTTGCAATGCTGTAGCTACCACGTATGGCGGTCTTGGCTTTTTATCCAGAAAATATGCGCACAAGATTCCCTTTATCGTTAAGATCAATCACAATGAATTTCTAACCTATCCTAATAAATTTGATCAACTCATGTTTGCTTCTGTCAAAGCAAGCTGGAACCTTGGCGCAGCTGCTGTGGGTGCCACTATCTATTTTGGTAGCGAGGAATCAGGTCGGCAGATACAGGAAGTAAGTAAAGCATTTGAAATGGCACATGAATTAGGAATGGCGACTATCCTCTGGTGTTACTTAAGAAATCCGGCATTTAAAAAAGATGGAGTGGACTATCATGCATCAGCTGATCTTACCGGGCAAGCTAATCATTTAGGCGTAACGATCGAAGCAGATATCATCAAACAAAAGCTTCCGGAAAATAATGGCGGATACAAAGTACTCAATACAAAAGAATCCCCTTACGGAAAAACAGATCCGCTTATTTATACAAAACTTACATCTGATCACCCGATAGACCTTTGCCGTTACCAGGTAGCTAATTGTTATATGGGACGTGCAGGGCTTATTAATTCCGGTGGTGCTTCTTCAGGAGCTGCTGACCTCAATGAAGCAGTTACTACAGCTGTGATCAATAAAAGAGCCGGAGGTATGGGATTGATCAGCGGACGTAAAGCTTTTCAACGCCCTATGAAAGAAGGTATCGAAATATTGAATGCGATACAGGATGTGTATTTGGATAAAGGGGTGACGATAGCATAAAACAATTAAGAGTTAAGAATTAAGAATTATGAATTGTGTGCTCAAATTCATAATTCTTAACTCTTAAATTCTATAGTGTTTTATCCCAAATGTTCTTATCTTTTAACAACACCTCACGCAATAATGGAATAGGCGGCATTCCATTATCAATGACCTGGTCATTAAATTTTTTCAATGAATAATTGGCGCCTTCCTGTTTCATGTAATCTTCCCTGAGTTTTTCTATTTCGAGTTTGCCTACTGTATAAAACAAGTAACCCGGATCGAATGTTCCTCTCAATGCTTCCTGTGCAGCAGGCTTTTCACCCTGATACCAGTTATCCATAAAGAATTTTGTTCCTTCTGCCATAGTCATTCCCTGGCAATGCATTTTTATAGATACACATAAGCGGCAAATACGAAGCAGTGCATCGCCTGATTGTGCCAGTTTATATTTAGCGGCCCTGATAGAATCGCCATTGTTTCCAAAGCCATTATCGAT
>JBDTPD010000526.1:0-3735 GCA_039932855.1 Chitinophagaceae bacterium
TCCCAGGTGCTGATCATTACTGTCTGGCATGATGCAAGATGGGGAACAGTCACCAATTTAATTATACTATTGGCTGCGATACCAGCCTATGCAAATAGTTATTTTCAGAGATCTGTCAGTATAGAAACACGAAAGATTCTTGGCAGAATACCCTATAATGATAAAACAATAGTTACACCGGGCATGATCAGCAGTTTACCACCGGTTGTACAACAATGGCTGATGCATTCTGGCATTGTAGGCAAACCCAGGGCATATATGGTTCGGCTGACACAGTCGGGAACAATGCGGATCAAACCATCCGGTAAATGGGTGCCATTTGACGCAGAAGAATATTTTACTCCCCAGGTTCCTGCATATATCTGGAACGCTTCGATCAGAATGAACTCATTGTTGTACCTGAATGGCCGGGATAAATTTGTTGATGGCTATGGCTCCATGCTCATAAAGGCATTATCATTTGTTAATGTGGCAAACAAACAGCCCGGACAGAAAATTAATGAAAGCAGTATGTTACGCTTTCTCGCAGAGATATCTTTCTTTCCTTCGGCTGCGTTGTGTGGTTATATCCATTGGGAACAAATTGATTCCCACTCGGCAAAAGCAATCATGACGTATAAAGACGTGACGGTACAGGGAATATTTCATTTTACGGCAAATGGAAATATTAACTCGTTCACTGCCGACCGTTACATGGATACAGGTGATGCTGGCAAACCTGAAAAATGGGTAATCGAAAACCTTGACTTTAAAGAAATGAATGGTATTTGTATCCCATGTCAATCTAAGATCACGTGGGAATTATCAACAGGTAATTTTCATTGGTTAAATCTGAAAATCACAAACCTTGAAGTAAACAGGCAGGACCTTTACAAATCTGTCTCCGTAAACAGCCGGCAATCGCTGCTATTCCCGGTCAAAAGCCAATTTAACCATTCATAACCTGGCCGGCTGACCATAATCAAACCCGGCAATGAGCAGTATCAGGACTTTCAGGTAGGATACATCGATAGATTTGAACTACAAAAATATCTTATCATGAATACAGTATTATCTTCTGATATCCGTGAAGGAATGAATACTGCACATTACAAGCCTTCGGTATCCATCATATTACCATTTGAGCCAAAAATGGGTGGAAAAGCAGAAATAATGCATCAGCTAAAGTGTGCATTGGATAAGGTGGAACGGGAGATAAAGCAAACCTATAATAATGATCTTTCTGCTGTGGTGCTGCAAAAATTAAGAACGGTTATACGCAATCTTAATTTCAGCACTTATAAAAAAAGCATCGCCATTTATATATCTCCTTTTTTTGAAAAAGTATTGTATCTCGATATCCCCGTGAAAGAGCATATTATCGTAAATGGTTCTTTCGAAATACGTGATCTGTTATTCTCCAAGAAAGAACTTCACCAGTACCTCGTACTGATCTTATCGGCAAAGTCGAGTAAGGTCTATCTCGGCAACACGACATCATTCACCAAAGTAAAAGCCAACGTCCCTGATCATATTGCTGCTTTCAGGCATGATGGCAATCATTTTGGCGATCCGCTTGCCAAAAAGGAAGTATTGCTGAAAAAATTTCTGCAGCACACGGATGACGGGTTAAAGTTTTTATTACATGTCTATCCATTTCCTGTATTTGTAATGGGAAGCAAGAAAGTATTGGGAGTATATAAGGCCCTTACTAAAAATGAAAAAAGTATTGCCGGCTATGTGCCCGGTCATTTTGAAAAAGTTGCAGATAATTTACTCAGCGATGCGCTTAAACCATTTCTTGATAATTGGGCAAAAGTAAAGTCAGAGGACCTTCGTCATCAAATGGAAAAAGCAGCAGATGCAGGTAAGTTGTCTTCAGGTATCGGGGAAGTTTGGAAACAAGCGTCGCAACATCGGGGTCGTTTGCTGATCGTAGAAAATAATTTCATATGCAGTGCAGAAAAAAAAGGAACGGAGGGAAATATAATCTATATGCCTGCCGGGCCCTATAATAAATTTTCCTATATCAAAGATGCAGTAGATGATGTGATCGAAAAAGTATTGGAAGACGGTGGAGACGTGGAATTTGTAGAAGATGGAACGCTGGCAGATCATCAGCATATTTCCCTGATACAATATTATTAATTATTAAATCATTTTTCATGAAAACGATTATAGTACCAACCGATTTTTCCGAAGTGTCTTTGAATGCTGCCAATTACGCAGCTGATATGGCTTGTGCCGTGAATGCAAGCATCTTGTTGCTTCATATGTACCAGATACCCGTTGCATTCAGCGAGGTACCCATGCCTGCTGAAGTAATTGATGACATTCCTAAAAATGCCGAAAGACAATTGCTACAGTTGAAAGATGATCTTCACAAGCGTGCAGGGGGGAAATTAAAGATCATGACTGCCGTCAGATCCGGTATTGTGATTGGAGAGTTATCCGCCTATTGCAAAAAACTTCATCCGTATGCGGTTGTAATGGGTTCACATGGTGTTACCGGCATTGAACGGTTTCTTTTTGGAAGCAACACCATTCTGGCAGTCAGTAATCTTTCCTGCCCTGTAATAATAGTACCAGCCGGCGCAAGTTTTACCAACCTTAAAAATATCGGCTTAGCCTGCGACCTGAAAAAAACAGCAAAGACCATTCCTGTAGACGATATAAAAAAATTGGTTAAAGAATTTGGCGCAACACTGCATGTGCTTCATGTCAATGCTGACGCCGATCATGTATATGGTCCGGATGTTATCGAAGAATCGACCGTGTTACAGGAACTGTTACAGGAACTAAAACCAGTATATCATTTTCTGAATGATACGGAAATAGAAGAAGGACTTACCCAATTTGCGGAAAAACATAAACTGGATCTATTGATCGTTGTTCCTAAAAAACACAGTTTACTAAATAAACTTTTTTATAAGAGATACACAAAAAAGATCGTCCTGCATACTCCGGTACCGGTCATGTCTGTCCATTATTAATCATCAACCAATACTCACCATGAAAATTCTTTTTTTCAGCGTCAAAGATTTTGAGTTACAATATTTAAATACGTCAACTGACAGTGCTATTAATATAGAGATGACTGATCAATCTTTATCTATTAAGACTGCAGCCATGGCAGAAGGAGCTACCATCATTTCAGTTTTCACCGGCGATGATGTATCTGCAACTGTGCTCGAATCATTGTACAAGAATGGTGTCCGGTTTATCACTACCCGTGCGGCGGGATATGACAATATCGATATCATCAAAGCCAGTAGTCTTGGCATCGTTGTCGCTAATATACCCGCGTATTCACCTTATGCAATCGCCGAACATGCACTGGCATTAATACTTGCGCTGAACCGTAAATTGATTTTATCCAACAAGCGGGTGCATGAGCATGATTTTACAGTGGGCAATCTTATTGGGTTTGATCTTCATGGCAAAACAGTCGGTATCATTGGTACGGGAAGGATCGGAAGCACGTTAGTGAAAATATTGCAGGGCTTTGGTTGTCGTTTATTAGCCTATGATATTCATCAGGATTACGAACTGGCAAAAAAATATGACTTGGAATATGTGCCTTTACCGGTATTATGCAGGGAAGCAAATATCATCAGTCTTCATACTGCATTGACACCTCAAACAAAGCATCTGATTGATAGCAAAATGATCAGGCTGATGCAGAAAGGAGTAATGATCATCAATACTTGTCGCGGCGCCTGCGTAAATACCGAAGATATTCTTAATTACCTGGAA
>JBDTPD010000527.1:0-3727 GCA_039932855.1 Chitinophagaceae bacterium
TTACTGGCATCGGAGTATGACTGCCGACTGCCAACTGCCGACTGCCAACTGAGAACTGCCAACTGATTACCTTTGCTTCTCCAATGATTAAAGCTACTACTCAAACATATCGCAATGCATACACAGGTTTGTCAAGATCGACATGGTTGTTATCGCTGGTAATGCTGATTAACCGGAGCGGTACCATGGTACTCCCGTTCATGACACTTTATTTGACCAGTCCGGCTATGGGATATAGCATCAGTAAAGCTGGCTATGTAGTCGGGTTATTTGGTCTCGGTGCTTTTAGTGGTGCATGGCTGGGAGGAAAATTGACAGATAAAATTGGTTACTATCCCGTTCAATTGATCACATTACTGGGCGGCGGCATTTTATTTATTCTTTTGGGTCAAATGAAAACGTATGGACTCATTTGTCTTTTCACTTATCTCGTCAGTTTTATCAATGAAGCGTTTCGCCCGGCTAATTCAACAGCTATTGCTTTTTATAGCACAGAAGAAAATCGTACGCGCTCCTATTCATTGAATCGTTTAGCGATCAATCTTGGCTGGGCCGTTGGTGGCGCTATCGGTGGTATCATTGCCAAATACAATTATGAATTACTGTTTTGGGTAGATGGCATTACGAATATTTTAGCCGCCGGATTGATGTGGTTATGTCTGAAAAAAGTTGATCATAAGAAAAATTTGCAGCATGCTGAAACGAAAGAACCAGCCATGCCTGCTTATCGTGATAAGGTTTTTGTTATTTTCCTCGTAATCACCATGCTGTTTGCCTGTTGCTTCTTCCAGATCTTTACGAACCTGCCAGTATTTTTTAAAAAAGATTTTCATTTATCAGAACCATTCATTGGTTTTTTGATGTCGATCAATGGAATTATCATTGTATTGATAGAAATGGTACTGATCTATAAACTGGAGGGGCGAAGAAGAAGCAGTCTTTATATCACCGGCGGAATGTTATTGGTAGCATTATCTTTTTTCATGCTTCATATACCCCTACCGGTGGTCATCGTTGCTTTCGCCATGATCATTGTAATCACCTTCGGTGAAATATTTGCTATGCCGTTCATGAATTCTTATTGGATCAAACGCACGCAAACATCTAATCGTGGCGAATATGCCGCCCTGTACACGATGGCATGGTCAGCGGCGCAAGTCCTTGGGCCTGTTGGCGGCGCCCAATTGGCCTATCATTATGGTTTTGCAACACTGTGGTGGATTGTCGGGGGACTGTGTTTGCTGGTATCTGCTGCCGTTTATAAATTCCTGTAAAATCAATCTAAATACGAAGTACGAAATACAAAGTACGCGTGACCGATGCCAGAAAAGCCTGTCTTTGCCTGAAGGTCGTACTTTGTATTTCGTATTTCGTACTTGTATTCGTACTTCGTATTTACCAATTGTTCACTGAATCTTAAAAAAGAAGAATCCCAGATTCCCCTACATTTGTTCAAATTATAATCTGCTATGAGGAAAGCACTCCTTTTCAGTTTCCTGTTATCGTTTTGTATTCTTTCACAGGCACAAAATCTTCAACGTCCCAAACTGGTAGTCGGTATCGTCATCGATCAGATGCGCTGGGATTATCTCTATCGTTACAATGATGTGTTTAAGCCAACCGGCGGTTTTAAAAGAATGCTGAACCAGGGATTTAGTTGCGAGAATAATTTTATTCCTTACACTCCTACTGTTACCGCTGCTGGCCATACCTGCATATATACAGGGTCGGTTCCTGCTATTCACGGTATGGTAGGGAATAATTGGTGGGATAATAATTTACAAAGATCATTTTACTGTACCCAGGATGATTCGGTACAAACAGTGGGCAGCAATACAATAGCCGGGCAAATGAGTCCAAGAAATATGTTTTCTACAACTATTGGTGATGAGCTCCGTCTCGCTACTAATTTTCGCAGTAAGGTCATTGGTATTGCTTTAAAAGATCGTGGGGCCATATTACCTGCTGGTCATTCAGCGAATGGAGCTTACTGGTACGATTATAAAACCGGCGATTTCATTACCAGTACTTATTACATGAATCAGTTACCTGCCTGGGTACAGGCATTCAATAGCCGGAAGTTGGTTGATTCACTTTATAAACTGAACTGGAACCTTTTTCTACCTAAAGATACTTATGCCAAATATTGCACAGCAGATGTGGTACCATGGGAGGTAAAACCATTGGGAACAGATCAACCAGGTTTTCCTTATGACCTGACACGATATGTTGGAAAAGATTATTCAAAGATCGCTCCTACTCCTTATGGTAACACATTGACAGAAGCGTTGGCAGAGGCCGCTATTAAAGGTGAAAATCTTGGAAAGAATGTGGTGACTGATTTTTTAGCCGTTAGTTTTTCTTCTACAGATTATGTTGGCCATTCATTCGGAGCTAATTCATGGGAACAACTGGATGACTTTGCAAGATTAGATGAAACATTGGGTAAGTTGTTTGCTTTTCTCGATGCGACTGTTGGCAAAGGAAATTATGTTGCTTTCCTGACAGCCGATCATGGCGTGGCACATTCTCCTAATTTTTCTATTGCCAATAAATTACCCGGTGGCGCATTTCCGGCAGCTGCTGTGATCAGAAGCATGAATGCGGGATTAAAAGAAAAATATGGTAAAGACGGGATCATCCGTGAGTTCAATACGTACGAATCTTTCATAAATTACCAGGTGTTGTTTAATGACCAGGTGATTGGTGCTGCAAATCTCAATAAAGATTCTATTATACAATGGACAATCGATTTTTTAGGCAAGCAGAAAGAAATCGCACAGGTATTTGAATTAAAGAATATGGCTTCGATGCCATTAACGACGAAACAAAGAGAGATGATCAGTAATGGATATTATCCCTCCCGCAGCGGTGAGATTCAATTTATTTTAAAACCTGGCTTTGTGGAAGGAAGCGGAAATGGTTCTTCGCACGGTCTATGGAACCCCTATGATTCGCATATTCCATTATTATGGTATGGCTGGGGAATTAAACAAGGAAAAACGAATCGCGAAACATACATGACCGATATTGCAGCTACGGTAGCAGCTATGTTGCATGTACAAATGCCGAGTGGTTGTATCGGGAAGGTGATTGAGGAAGTTATGAAATGAGAGAAGCTATTAGCTCTTAGTTATTAGCTGTTAGTTTTGAGGCGTTATAGTTGGGAAGTTTTTATCTTTTAAAAATTATAAATATAATACGATGGATTTAAAAGAAATGTTTGAACAGGCAGCAGCAGGAAGTAAATCATTGGCTCAGAAACCCGACAATGAAACATTGCTGAAGCTATATTCATTGTATAAACAATCTACTGAAGGAGATGTAAATACTGAGCCACCATCAAATTCATTTGACTTTGTGAATAAGGCAAAGTATGAAGCATGGAGCGCATTGAAAGGGAAAACAAAAGATGGCGCGATGCAGGAATATGTGGATTTGGTAAATAAATTAAAGGGATGATGTTTGCCGGAAAACTGTTTGGGTCAAAACGGGTATTGTTGGGCGCTTATGATCCTTACCCGCTTCAATGTCCTGAATGCAAAGAATTAGACACAATTGATATACTGGTCTATTGTGAGTATCATCATTATGCATAATTCACTTAAACGAAGCCCGGATTTTCATCTCCTTCAATTTCTTTATAACCTACTTTGTCTCCAATATTCTGAACCTTCATTGTATTTAACCGCTATCTTGCCAAATTCATCGATATTCTTATCTAGAC
>JBDTPD010000528.1:0-3723 GCA_039932855.1 Chitinophagaceae bacterium
CCCGAGAGGATATTCGTACACCATTTTCATGTTTGAATATCCATTTTCTTCATTCACTAAGTTGTATGCATCCCAGATTGCTTTTTCCATTGCATCATAGGGATTGTGTTCGCTGGCCAGCATCGCATATATTAATGTTGTATTGTCAGTTGACCCGGAGCTGGTACAATCGATATGTTTATTATGCCTGAAGTCATAAATTTCTTTCAGTTGCATTTTGTTTTCAGTAATAGTGCCTGTTTTATCAAGACAAAGAACATTCACCGATCCCAGGTTCTCGATGACCTGTGGTTGACGTGAGATAATGCCGAATCTGCTCATTTTATAAGCGCCCAGTGCCATGAAAGAAGAAAAGGCCACCGGAATTTCTTCCGGTACTGCTGCCATTGCCAGTGTTAATGCAAATAAAAGGCTGGTAGCAAAGCTGCCATAATGAATATAGTTGACTAAAAAAATGATCACGAATGCGGTTATTCCAAATAGTGCCAGCTTCCTCACAAAATTGTTTATCTGCAATTGCAGCAATGTTTTCTGCGAGCTATAATCTTCAATGGACTTACCTATTTTTCCAAGTATGGTAGTATTACCGGTAGCAGTGACACGGGCCATGCATTTTCCCATGTTTATTTCTGTACCCTGATATAAAACATTATGACCGGCGAGTTCATTTTTCTCTACGGGCATTGATTCACCTGTAATGATGGATTCATTGAGCTCAAGATCATTTGCCTGCAATACCATTGCGTCTGCAGGAATTTTCATCCCTTCTTCTGCCAAAAAAACATCGCCTGGTACAAGATCCTCTACAGGGATGATACTCTTTTGACCATCTCTGAGTACTGTTATTCTGGGTTCAGTCAATTGTTTCAATGCATCAATTGCTCCAGCGCTTTTAAATTCCTGGTAGAGTGAAATAGTTGCGACGATGATGATTGCCCCGGTCATCATTAAGCCTTCTTCTGTGTTCCCAAGTATAAAGTAGAGTAAAGATGCTATCATCAGCAGGATAAACATGGGCTCACGAACAATATTTCCGAGAATATGCAGCACCCGGTGTTGAGCAGCTGCCTGGAACTTGTTTTTGCCATGCAGTTTTTGCAGTATCGCCACCTGCTGCTGGGTAATACCCTGTGCAATAGGAATGTCAATGATTTTACCCATAAATAAATGTGCTTTTGTTACTTCGTGATATTATACAGTTGTTACCAGCGTTTGCCTGATATGTTTTGTAAGCTCTTGTTGCTGCGCTATTATTTTTACCAGCTCAGGTTCTGCTTTGTTCCCAGGATGATTAATTTTTTTTAAATGATTAAGCCTGATACGCGTATCACGAAAACGACCCAGCTGATCTGCCAGCTCAATCATGCATTCCTCCTTTTCTTTGGTCCATCCGGTAACAGGAAATTTTCTCACCAGGTCTTTTTCAAAAGTTATGGCGTTATAAATTATGTCCTTCAGATTTTTACGGATCAGGTGCAGGTGCTCATCTTCAGCAGGTACTATCGTCAGGGCGTTGGCAATACTATTCATGTTATTTTTATAAAAAACAAATACATCTGTTTCATTAATGTTACGGCTTATTTTCTTGTCAATTTTACGATATGCTTTTTTTACCAACTCAACTGACAATATTTCTTTTAGATGTTTTTTTATTTTTTTGAGTTTATTGTTTACTTTTTTACGCTCGTGTCCCGAAACGCTTTCAACACCGGCTGATTTTTTTATACTCCTGCGATAAAGTTGCAGGTTTCTCAAAACGCCAACACGGTCGTATACTCGTTTTAACTTTTCAGGAATTTCAATAGGAGTAACAGTATTAGTATTTTGTAATCGAATAAATGCGCGTATTCTTTTTATATCTACACGAAAGCGGTGAATATCTTCTGCACCAAAATTTTTTAACATCCGGGTGTATGACATATTCAGTCGCTCAAATTGCATCCGGATAATATTCCTGCTTATGATCTCATTCATAGTTGACAGGTATTTCTATAGAAGAATAAGATTTCCTGATCACTGAAACTAATTTTTCAACATCTGCTTTTTTACAAAGTCCGGTGCCGGCATTCATCGTTGCAGCCGTGCCTGCGGCAACACCATATTGTAATGCTTCTTCCAGGGTTTGTCCATCAGATAGCGCAAATACAATACCAGCTACCATACTGTCACCTGCGCCCACTGTACTCTTCACCTTGACAAGCGGAGCTGCCACTGTAAATTGCCTGGTCTTTGTGACAAGTAAAGCTCCTGCATTTCCCATAGACACAACAATATTTTTACAACAACTATTTTCTAACACCTGGCGCGCCGCCATTTCGACTTCAGATGAAAGAAGTTGACTTTTGTTGACCAGTGATGCAAGTTCATGTATACTTGGTTTTATAAAATAAATATCTTCTTTGATAGCATTTTTTAATGCCTCGCCTGATGTATCCACCACCAGCTTTGCATTTTTCTCTCTTGCAATGTTAGCTATCTGTGCGAAAATATTTACCGGCACATCTGGTCCGATACTTCCACTGATCACCATAAAAGAAAGATCATCAGCGGATCGGATTGCTTGAAGCATTCTCGTGCACTCAGCAACTGTCAGATTGGTGGAAGGCATACCAAAGCGATACTGCCTGTTTGTAGATTCCTCGCGGATAATTATATTTTCCCGCATTGTTGCAACCGTTTCGACAATCACAGAACTAACTTGTTCATCATGCATAAGCTGATTAAAAAAAACTCCGGAATAACCACCGGAAGGGAAAACGGCTGTTGTCTCTCCACCAAGTTTTTTAATGGCCCGGGCAACATTAATGCCCCCGCCACCCGGTTCCATGACGGGCCTGCTGCAACGCAATTTTTTATCGGGAATCAATGATGGGGCCGACGTGCTTTTGTCAATACAGGGACTGAAAGTAACAGTGAGAATGCGTGACATATAGAAGAAGATTTAGCCAACCATTTTTTAATCGGTTTCATAACGCCCCGTTTTTTCTATTAGAACAATGCGATAAATAACGGGCTTGATATTTCCGGGCGAACGTGGATGTATCCTGTTCTCATTTATTTCAGGCAGCGTAGCTGTCTCGCTGATCTTCAAACGCATGGTGCGATCAACAAAAAGTTTCATAGCAGCCTGCCGGTCTCTTTCTTCAGTTAGTTCCTGGTACTGTCCCCACGCAATTACACTTTTCCAGTTGGTGAAATTTTTCATTTCATCAACTTCAAAGCAAACGTTGGGGTTTTTTCTCATTATATCGATTTTCAATCCCTTCACTGAATGAGCAATTATATTCTTGCCGTCGTACGCATAGTTAACAGGTACCACATAAATTTTGCCCTCTGCTGCGCATCCTATGCGTCCCAACACGTTTAATGAAAGCACTTCATCTATTTGCTGGTCTGTAAGTTTTCCAATCATTATACAATTTTTAACGGTGATATATGTTGGTCTGCCGGCTTGTGCAGGTGAAATGGCGTTAACTCATTTTCAGAATGGGTATTAGTGAGCCAGCATGTGATATTATATAAGGTTGTGTCAGCGATATTAGTGAGGGCCTGTTCCGTAGCAAAAGCCTGGTGCGGAGTAATAAGGACATTATCCAACTTCATCAATCGTTTCAATATATCATCATGAAGCTCTTTTGCTGACCAGTCATGAAAGAAAACACCTTTTTCTTTTTCATAAACATCGGCTCCGAAATAACCAATATGCCCGCTTTCCAGGTAATT
>JBDTPD010000529.1:0-3720 GCA_039932855.1 Chitinophagaceae bacterium
CGACCGGGCCGTCGGCAATCAGCAAATCGGCCTCAGCTGGAAAGTGCTGAACACTGATATCAGCTTTACCAAAGACCAGTTATTGTATGAAGTGAGTGATTATCCTGAACGCTTCAGCCCGAATGTAATCCTGCGTGGTCTGTACCAGGAAACAATTCTTCCCAATATTGCATTTATCGGTGGAGGAGGGGAGATCGCTTATTGGTTACAGTTAAAAGGATTGTTCCAACATTATAAAGTTCCTTTTCCAGTCCTGGTCATTCGAAATTCTTTCTTAGTAGTAGAAAAGAAATGGCAGGAGAAAATTCAAAAACTTGGATTTACTATAGAAGATTTCTTTTTACCCGAACGGGAACTATTGAATAAACTGGTGACTAAAGAAAGCAAGAATGAAACACGTCTCAACGGTTCATTAACGGCTGTCGAACAATTATACGAACAGTTTAAAAAACAAGCTGCTGCTGTTGACAATACATTGACCAAACATGTCGACGCATTGAAATTAAAAACTGTTTACCGGTTACAGGAATTGGAAAAGAAAATGCTTCGTGCGGAGAAAAGAAAATTTACTGATCAGCAACGCCAGATCAGCGCTATAAAGACAGCTTTATTTCCTGGTAATGGGTTACAGGAGAGGAACGAAAATGTAAGTTATTACTATGCGTTGTGGGGAAAAGATTTTATCGCCAAATTATACCAGCATTCACTGGCGCTCGAGCAGGAGTATGTAATTATCTCCGAAAAATAATCAATGCATCACTTTTACGGGAATGATCGTTTTGGCAGGATCATATAATTTTTTAGGCCGTGTAGGGTCTATGCGCAGATCAACACGCGCCGGATTACTGGCAACAGCAGGATAGTAGAAGAGATCCATATTGTCGTAAAGAGGGAATGATTTAGCAACTTGTATTAGTCCGGAAATATTTTTGCTGTTAGCTGGGCCAGTCTTCATCCTGATCGTTCCGATCTTTTTTTCTCCAAAAAATACATCACACAATGCCGGTGCTGCAATGGAATCAGTAGCGTATGACAACTTGTAATTGTAAGAAATAATATCGGCCAGCGGTTGTTGTATTTGTTGTTTTAAATAGCGTGTAGCCGTGGTGATCATCTCGCCATATTGTTTCAATTTACCATGTTCTGTCTCGCAATTGAGATAACGCATATTTCTTTCACCACAATAAACGCTCAGTGATCCATCCTTGTAAGCTGTAGTATTGTTCTGGAAAACGGCATTATATTTTTGAGTGGTAAGAAATGCAAAGAAGGAGCTATCTGTTGTGAGGAAAAGATCATCAGGATCCTGCGATCTCTTTAATAAAATCCTTGCCGCATCTCTTTCCCGTTCCTGTCCGGGTTGATAGCTGGTAATCGCAAATTTACCATTAGAATTATTATGCAAAGCAATGATGCAGGTAGGAGCAGGAGGGAGTAACTCAGTAATACGTTCCGCAAATTTCCCTAACTCTTCAATCGCCCTGGTAGTGATGGGTCCGAAATTCTTTAATGTTTGAATGATGCCAACACGTGAGAAAATTCTATTCGGATCGAAATTAAAATAGTTGCCGTTCATTTTGAAGCGCATGTTCCGCTGTCTCATATTCTCAATTCTTACCAACATTCCGCCACTTGATTCCAATACCTTCCTGGCGCCATTTACAGCCGTCGTCTCGTCATCATGAAGATTAATGAAAAACAGGTCCTTCGATTCTCCGTATTGGTATACTTTGATCTGAATTTTATTATCGCCTAATTGGTAATAAATAGTCTTTACGCTCGGGATCAACGGCCTTGTCTGGCCCATAGCGATGATTGGAAACAGGAAAAGAAGAAAAGCAAAAACGGTAGTTCTCATCAGATTTATGTAACAGTGGCGAAAAATACAAAACGTTATTGTAAAAAGCTATATGTTTCACGGAATTTAGTCAAAATTAAAAAGTCAAAAGTCAAAATATCAAGCTGATATTTTGACTTTTGACTTTTTAATTTTGACTTTAAGTCGTACGAAATATAATTACTTTGGAAGCACTGTTCCAATAGCTACGTGAAATAATAAAATGCTTAGTAATTAGAAAGGAAGATGGATAGGAGAGAAAACAGAAACATCGAAAAGTGAACAAGAAATCTTAATAGGCGTTCTTTTCGCCTTTTGCCATATTGAAACCAGTCATCGCCATGATACGTGTATCAAGCCACAAGCTCCAATTTTCAAGATACCACAGATCATACTCTACACGATTATTAATGTCTTCCATATACTTGATCTCACCACGGAAGCCATTGATCTGCGCCCAACCAGTAATGCCTGGTTTCAGGAAGTGGCGGATCATATAGTGATTCAACATTTTTGAATAATCATCTGTATGCTTGGTCATATGTGGTCTTGGTCCAACAATACTCATATCACTCATCAATACATTGAAGAACTGTGGCATCTCGTCAAGACTTGATTTGCGTAAGAATCTTCCAAGACGCGTAATACGTGCATCATTCTTCGTCGCTTGCTTTTCATTTGCATCCCGGTTCACTTTCATACTCCGGAATTTAATACAACCAAACGCTTTACCGCCTTTACCACTGCGTTGCTGAATAAAGAAGATAGGTCCGCGGGAATCAAGCCAGATCAGCAGAGCCACGATTGGAACCAGCCATGATAAGATCAGCATGATCACCAATGAACTCACTGCAAGATCAAACAAACGTTTTTTGATACGGTTACCCACATCATCCAATGGCTCTTTACGTAAAGAAAGCACAGGCATATCATTCAGGTAATCGATATGCACGGGTTTACGAACGAAATGATTCAGGTCAGGAATGATACGGAAACGGATACATGCCTGATCAGCCTGGCTCATCATTTTGTAGATACCTGATTTTTGTTCAGGCGCAATGGTAGAAAATATCTCGGTTACCTTGTATTGTTTAGACTTCTCAATCACATCGTCAAAACCACTGATGATCGGGTAATTTGATAACTCGGTGATATTCTCTTCGTCTTCGCAATAACCTACTATTTCCGTTTTTACCGGCTCCTGCTCTAAATATTCTGCCAGCTTCTTTGCTCTTTCATTATAACCAATGATCATCACCTTTCTCACAATGTGATTCTTGCTCTGGAAGAAATTGTATAACGCAAGGTGAAGAAATCTGTTGATCAATAAACAAATCGCAAATGAAGTGAGGATACTGATCAGGAACAACCTCGAGATATCCGCTCCTTTGGCAAAGAACAAATACAACATTTCTATTCCTAGGAAATAGACGAAAGCCGACATGGTCTGCCTCGAAAATTTCTCAAATGAATAGATGTATTTATCCTGGTAAATGCCAGTGCCTAAACTGGCAGATATCCACGCTACATTGGAGAAGAACCAGAGATAGGAGTATTGCACTTCACTCTCGGCGGATATATGCTTGCTAAAAACATAGCGGCATATAATGATCACCAGGTTCAGAACCACCAGGTCCAGAAAGACAAAGCTTGCCCGGAGTAGAATTGTTAATCGTTGGTTCATATTATTTTATTTTAAGTACCTTTTTATAAACATCAGTTAATTTATCTTTTTCATGGTTCCAGGATAATTCGTTGATGATACGATCATATCCATAATCACCCATTCTTTTTCTTTCAGCACAATTGTCAAGCAACCACATTATCTTATCGCCAAAATCTTTTGTATCGTCATTTATCGCATATAAAGAAGCTTCCTGTGC
>JBDTPD010000530.1:0-3715 GCA_039932855.1 Chitinophagaceae bacterium
CTGTTTTGAGATTGACTCCCAATTTAAAATATCCAATTCTTGCATTGATCTCATTTTTCCCTTCATGTATACCGGCAACTACCTGGGGTAATTCATTTTCTATTCCAAGCATCACACCACCATAACCACCATTGGTAATATAAACATCTGCGTAAGGCATTATATCGCCGAACGGAATAAAGTCCTCAATGATCAGGTTTTCCTGCGGAAAACGTTTACGCAGTTCTTCCGTACGTGAGCCGCCGGTAGTACAAACAACCAAGTGATTGGAACCTTTAAATGCTTCGAGCGTTGGAACCAATAATTTCACGATATCTTTTTCAACTGTACCCTGTGTTACCAGGACTACGCGCTCATATTCATTCAATCGTTTATCGAACCAATGTTTACCACCAGCCGGTGCCCTGTACGGAAGTAATGCGCCGAGAAAATGAACATGCTTACTCATATCACTGCGCTTGTATTCAAATCCCGGTGTTCCGATCTGTAAAAGAAAATCTGATTTCTGGATCAGCATATCGAATACACCTTCATTGTTATGATGTATTTTATACCTGGCAAACTGGCGATGCAGAACCTTATCCGGCGCGCGGAAAATAACCTGCTTGGTTACTACACGCATTACCGCTTCTTTTATCATTCCTGTAAAACTATGTGAGGGTTCCATACCCAACCCTGCTGGTGGAAGATCTTTTGATGATTCTGTTAGAGGGAACACACCGATAGCAATGACCGGAATTCTCATTAACTCTTTTATAAATGGAATACCTGTGAACGCACAATCGGCAATCATCAGTTCAAAAGGAAATTCTTTATAGACCTCCTGGATATCCTCATAATATTCCGGCCCACGTTCGATAAATGCATGAATTATATCAAACTTCAGCTTTGCAATTTGTGATTTATGTTTATTCCTTCCCGGAAATACTTCATCAAAATTATTAGCGTCTATTTCCACCGCTTTTTTAAACGGATAATGTTTGATTTCCAGCTTTACTAATTTTTCAGCATAGGTACGCGAGGTATACCATCTCACATCAGCACCTGCTTCTTTCAAATGAATGGCCAGCCCTGTCAATGGATTAAAATGACCATCGGCCGGAAAATTGGCAAAGAGTATTTTCTTGCCGGTTAATTGTTGATTCGAATTCCTTTCCATATTTATTTATTGATAAAAATCGCTTTTGAAATGACAAGGCAAAAGAAGCAAATGAATTGAAACCGGCAACTCCCCTATTCTGGTTAATCTCTCTCCCTTGTTATGTTTTACCAGCCGTTGCTTATATGAAATGGATTTCACGCGAAGGCGCAAAGAAAAAACGCAAAGAATACAATTACTCTTTGCGTTTTCTTCGCGCCTTTGCGAAAACTTTGCGTCCCGATGACTATCGGAATTGCGTGAAGCCTAGAACTTCACCACTTCCCAAAATGCCTTCTTCGGCTTCATATCCTTATCAAATAATAATGGATAATCTTTTCTTCCCGGTACCGGAAAATTATCCAGCCAGGTATACCTGTCAGATACGTTCCAGAAGGTAACACTGCTTAGTGTCTTTTTATATTTTCTAAAAACACGGAAGATCATTTTATAAGCCTCCGCCTGTTTTTGTTCCAGTTCAGGTGTGTAGGCAGAGTTAGCATCTTCAGGCCTTCTTTCCCGGCGCGTATGCTCCTTTGGATAAACAGACATATCGAGTTCAGTGATCTGCACCTGCACACCGAGTTTGGCAAACATCGCCAGGGTAGAATCAAGCCGTTGTTCGGTTGGTTCATAAATGGACCAATGCGCCTGCAATCCAACTCCATTAATAGGAACGCCGGCATCTTTCAAGCTTTTTACCAGCTTATATATCTTATCACGCTTTTGAATATTGATCTCATTGTAATCATTATAAAAAAGCAGGGCCTTAGGATCGGCAGCGTGAGCATATTCAAATGCTTTAGCAATAAATTCTTCGCCGCAGATCTGGTACCATTGTGATTTACGCAGGAATTCATCCGGGTTATCGGAGATAGCCTCATTTACAACATCCCAGGCATAAATGCTTCCTTTATATCTTGATACAACGGTAGTGATATGATCTTTTAATCGTTGCAATAATACTTCTTTGGTCACCGTTTGTGCAACACCATTAACAGTATCGGTAAACATCCATCGCGGTGCCTGATTGTGCCAGCAAAGATTATGTCCGCGTACTTTTAAATGATTGCGCTGCGCAAATGCCATAATAGAATCGGCATCGTTCCAATAGTATTGATTCTGCCGGGGATGGATCGGACCCATTTTCATTGCATTCTCCGGCGTCATACTACCAAATTCCTTCAGGACCAAATGACTTTCTTCTTCATTCCTTAATCCACGCGGAGATACAGCTACACCTACGGTGAAATAATTTTTATAATAATCTTTTAACCCTTTACTACTATCAATAGGATCGTTAACGGCATTCGCATTTTTCGATCCTGTGCAATAAATAAAAAGCAAAGGCATACTAAGGATTGCAAGGAGCGCAACTATTTTCTTTATAAAAATTTTCATTATTAATTGATGGTTTAATTATGAATTAAGAATTATGAATCATGAATCTGTTATACATAATTCATAACTCTTAATTCATAATTTTTTGAGGGTTGTGTTTTAAATAAATTAGATTTATAGGATGAAAAACATTTATCTTTTTGCTGCCATGCTTTGCACGTTAATCGTGAAAGCACAGACTCCTTCTACGACTACCAATCGTGATGCACCAGTTCAATCAGATGTGTATGCCTGGAAAAATCTTCCGATAGAAAAGAAAGCAACTTCTGAAAGAAGACAAATACTCGATGGTAGTGGTCCTGTATTAAGCAACCTCGAAATTCATGCAACAACTATTGATCCGGGAACAGCGCCACATGCACCGCATCATCATGAAGAAGAAGAATTATTTATCATCAAAGAAGGCAGTGTTACCATTACCATCAATGGAAAAAGCCAGGTATTAGGAGCAGGTAGTGTAGCCGTTGCAATGCCCGGTGAAGAACATGGCATGCTGAATACCGGCAAGACCAAAGCCACTTACTATGTGATAAAATATAAATCCCGTGATTCGGTACAACATCAAAGAGCTACAAACGCCGGCGGATCATTTATGATCAACTGGGACACTGTTACATTCCGTCCGCATGATAAAGGCGGTCTCCGCAAGTTCACTGAACGTCCTACTGCTATGCTCAAACGTTTCGAAATGCATGTGACCACACTCAACGCCGGTATTAAAAGTCATGATCCACATACACACAAAGCAGAAGAGATCGTATTACTGATCGACGGTCATGGTGAAATGCAGATCGGCGACAAATTCAAAAAGGTCGAGGCCGGCGATCTTGTTTTCCTTGGATCTAATGTACTTCACGCGATACGGAATGATAATGATAAGACGTGTACATACTTCGCGTTTCAGTTTGAGTGATGGCAAATTATGAATTAAGAATTATGAGTTATGAATGTGGCGTAATTTTCTAATCACACCATGACATTCATAATTCTTGATTCATAACTCATAATTATCATCTCACGGTATTTACCAAAGTGCCAATCCTATCAATAGAAATTCTTATCTCATCCCCGGACTTCAATGTAAAATCTGTACCCGGCACTATACCGGTACCAGTCATGATCAGGCAGCCATTCGGAAAGCTACATTCACGGAATACAAACGATGTCAACTCTTTG
>JBDTPD010000531.1:0-3698 GCA_039932855.1 Chitinophagaceae bacterium
TGTTTACGTTTAAATCTTTTGTTTGGATAAAATTCATCTGGCGGTGAATAAAAACTGTTCCTAGTAGCAACGTAATACTGACTACAAATTGTAGTACTACTAATGTCTTGCGCAAGGTGCCTCCATTAGAAAGAAATCCTTTGCCTTTTAATGATTGTAATGGTTTGAAAGAAGACAATAACAAGGCAGGATACAGACCGGTCAGCAACCAGATACTACCAAGTATGATCAATAACAATTTCCATAAGCGCCAATCGGCCAGATTGAAGTTGATGTTGGTTGCCGATACTTCTTTATAAACGGGTAATAATAATTGAGCAAAAATAAACGAGGCCAGTGTAGCCATCAGTAGCAGCACTCCCGTCTCTATAAAGAATTGCCAGAATAATTGGTTTTTATCTGCACCAATGATCTTTCGTACACTGATCTCTTTTACACGTTGAGTAGCTCTTGCTGTAACAAGATTTATATAATTGATAGCTGCAATCAGCAATACAAATATGGCCACGATAAAAAATATTTCTACCATGATCATTCTTCCTTTACTACCATTAGGTTTATACAGGTACATATTCCCTAATGGGCGAAACACGAATTGACTAACGACGGCTGACCCAGGATTACTTTTATGCAGGACGTCCAGCAGAGAAGCAGCGGCTGTTTTGGTACCTGCTCCTTTTTTAAATAAACAAAAAGTGCTGTAATTATAATTTCCCCAATCATCGTCAATTGTTTTCCAATCGCCGTTACCATGAAATTTTATTCGTACAATATCCATGGAAAATAACAAGCTGAACTGCAGCGAAGAGTTAGAAGGAAAATCTTTCATCACGCCAGTCACCTGGAAAGTAGTATCCCGGAAAGAAATGATATTACCAATTGGATTTTGATCACCAAAGTATTTTTTAGCAGTGCTTTCTGTCAGCACCACTGACAATCCCCGTGGCAATGGCGTTACCCGGTCACCAGCGAGGATTGGAAAATCGAAGATGTGAAAAAAATCATTATCCGTATACCCGATATTATCTTCTACGAAAATCTTATTGGCTGATTTAACCGCTTGTTTTCTGCCACGATCTACTTTTACTCTTGTCGTCAATTCAATATCACTGATATTGTCCTTTGCATACACAGATACTGGCCCGGGTGTTTGTTCCCAAATGGTTTCTTCTTTGCCGTCGTTCATTTTCGCATTGACCTGGTAAATGCGATCAGCTTTACTATGAAATTTATCAGTAGAGTACTCATTGTTTACCCACAATAACATGATGAACCCTGTAGCAAGGCCCAATCCTAATCCGAATATGTTGATCAGACTATAGGTTTTATGTCTGAATAAACTCCGGAAGGCTATCTTGATATTGCTTTTAAACATAAAAGAAAAGCTTTTAGCTGTTAGTATTAGCAAATCCTGCTATCCAGCATTTTATTTATTCTGTTCGTAATGATTTAACCGGGTTAGCAATTGCGACCCTGATAGCCTGGTAGCTTACCGTTAATAAAGCAATGAGTAAGGCCGAGCCGCCAGCTACTGCAAATACCATCCAGCCGATATGTATACGGAAAGCAAAATCTTTTAACCAACTACTTATTCCCCAATATGCCAGCGGTGAAGCAATAGCAATTGCGATAGTAACCAGTAAGAGAAAATCTTTGGTGAGCATACCAACAAGGTTGCCGACTGAAGCGCCTAACACTTTGCGAATACCTATCTCTTTTACACGTTGCTGAGCTGCCAGCGTGATCAATCCCCAAAGCCCTAAACAAGAGATCAACATAGCTAATGCAGAAAATATTTTGAAAAGACTATAGAGCTGCGATTCTGATTTGTATAATGCATCGAGTTGCTGATCAAGAAAATTATATTCGAACACCGCTTTAGGAAATACATCTTTATAGATAGTACCTATGCCAGCAATAGCAGTTGGAATATTTGCCCCTGCCTTGATCTTCACATTTATTTTATCGCAGAAAGGCATAAACTGTGTGATCAATGTTGGCTTTATTTCTTCGTGTAATGAACCAACATTAAAATCAGCTACTACTCCTACTACTTCAGCCGTCCAGCCATTAACACCAATAACGAATCGCTGACCAAGTGCAGCCTGCGATGATTGAAATCCCATGGCCTGCACTAATTTCTCATTGACCACACATTTAGGAAAGCGTTTACCTTCCGGAATAGATTCTGATACAGCATTGGTATCAACCGCTGTGAAGAAACGTCCGGCCTTCAGTTGCATTTTATATAAAGCACAATATTTATCATCTGTAAAAATGGTAGTGACCAATTTACGATCCGGATCATCCATTCCTTTTTTACTCATGACCGTTCCCCAATGCGTATGTTCATCACCGCTGGGGGGACTGGTAGAAAAAGAAATTTCTTTCACTTGGGCATTCCTTGACAACTCAGACGCCATTAATTGCTTTTTAGTCTCGTCTGTACGCGGAAGTTGCAACATCACAATATTATCCTTATCAAAACCAAGATTCTTCGTACGCAGGTAATTCATTTGTTTTCCTATCAGCAATAAGCCGATCAGTAGACAAACGGAGATACTGAATTGTGCAACTACTAATCCTTTTCTTAATAAAGATGATTGAACATTAGCATTAGCAGAACCTGACTTTAACGTTGCAGCAGGGCGGAAACGGGTGATCATTAAAGCCGGATACAAGCCCGCCAATAATGCAGTAAGAAAAATTCCCGCTAATAATGATCCAATCAAACCAGCAGAATGTACCAGGTCAAAAGTGATTTTTTTATCAATAAGGTTATTAATAGCAGGGAGTGACAGCTTAGCTATCACAATAGCCAGTATACCGGCGAAAGAAACCAGCAATAATGCTTCACCAATGAATTGAGAAAGTAACTGAAATCTACCGGCCCCAATTGTTTTACGTACACCTACTTCCTTCGCACGTGTCAGCGCCTGCGCGGTAGAAAGGTTAACGAAATTAATACAGGCCAATAACAGAACCGCTAAACCAACGGTTCCAAAAAACCATAGCCAGCTTTTATTAATAGCAGTTACCCATTCACCGCCGCCCGCATATTTAGAATTAAAGTGTACATCACTTAATGGCTGTATTTCCAGTTCAGCATGTGTGTCCTTCACCATCCATGATTGATTGTTTACAAGGCGATCATATATTCCGCGTAAGGCTGCCTGTAAACCAGCTCCGGGCTTTTGTCCCTTTGGCATTACAATAAAAGTAGAACCTCCGGATACAGAACCATAATCAGTCAAACTGGTATGCACAAAATTTTCATTATCAGAAAAAGATAAAAGCATGGATGCTGGCAAATGTGTGTTGCCCGGAAAATCTTTTATGATAGCACCAACTGTAATAAGGAAATCATTGTTGTAGGTAAATGTTTTTCCCAATGCATCTTCGTTCCCAAAGAATTTTTTAGCAGTACTTTCCGTCAATACCGCCTGGTAAGGTTTGCGTAATGCATCATAGGCATTTCCTTCTACCGTTTTCACATCAAATACATCAATGAACTCAGGATCAGTCATCATCACTTTTTCCTGTTTGAATCTTTTTGTTGGATTTATCTCCACCATTGATTCAAATGGATGATGCACTTTGGTAACATTTTCCAATCCGGGAATATCTTTTCTTATCTGGTCCGCCAATGGGAAAGGTGTAGAATAATGAAAAGTCTTTTTTCCAAAATCCACCCATAC
>JBDTPD010000532.1:0-3694 GCA_039932855.1 Chitinophagaceae bacterium
CTGTTGCATTGGCAGCAATAGCGGGTCCGAATATTTGTGTTGGTAAAAGGGTGCCGAATAAATTAAGATCCATTACTTTTCTCAATGCGTCGATATTCAATTCGAATACGCCACTTGCTGGTGGTACTACTGCTTCAGGGATATTGCCACCTGCTGCATTGACAAGTCCATCTATTTTCCCAAATGTTGTAATTATTTTTTCTTTGGCCGCTACCAGTTCATATTCCTTCAACACATCCGCCGCAAGAGCAATAGCGCGACCACCGTTATCATTGATTTCTTTAGCGCGTTGTTCAGCTACTGTCTTATTTCTTCCAAGAATGCCTACCACTGCACCGGCAGCAGCAAGTGCCTTGTTAAAATCATAACCCAATACTCCAGTGCCTCCGGTAACGATGATCACTTTATCCTGCAATTGCTTTTCCGGCATACCTAAATTTTAAAGAGGATATTGAACAATATGAATGAGCAGCCAAATTGCATTATTTATCTGATGAATAAAAAATATATGGTGTTGTTTTTTACGAAAACGTTTACGTAAAAAATCGATGTACGATGTTAGATGTCGGATGTACGCCGGTCTGCGTATACAGAACTACCTGTTTATTAGCAGGGCGTACATCTGACATCTTACATGATTCCAAAGGCATTTTCCACAAACATCGTCTAACAAATACCCATACCCCTGGCACATTCATTGAGTAACAATTACAATACACCCTTATATTTTATCATTTTATCTTTCATACATGAAAAAAGCATTCTTATTATTGACAGGATCTTCACTTTGCCTGTTATCATTTGCACAGAATACGAAGACAAAGGATAACAGCACACCGGGTAGCCGGCTCGTTTTGCCTGAACCATCTGAATCAGTACGCAAAAATAGTAAGGTCATAGCCTGGCCCGAAGGCAAGACCCCTGTGGCACCCGATGGATTTATAGTGACAAAATTTGCCGACAATCTCAACACTCCCCGCTGGATCTATCTTGCTCCCAATGGAGATATTTTAGTATCAGAATCCAGAACCGGTGGTAAAAGTCCAAATGATATCATTCTTCTGCGTGATAATAACAATGATGGTATCGTAGATACAAGGCAAACTTTTATGACCGGGTTGAATCGTCCGTTTGGTATGGTGATAGTGAATAACTGGTTGTATGTCGGTAATACTAATGCGATCTATCGTTTTCCTTACAAGACCGGCCAATTGCAGGTAACAGATGCTGGTCAGAAGATCATGGATCTGACCCCCGGTGGTTATAATAATCACTGGACAAGAAATATAATTGCGAATAAAGATGGAAGCAAGTTGTATGTATCGGTAGGTTCCGGCAGTAATGTAGGTGAGCATGGTCCGGAGAATGAGATCCGTCGTGCAAATATTCTTGAAATAAATCCTGATGGTAGTGGTGAACGTGTTTTTGCCAGTGGTCTTCGCAATCCGGTTGGTATGGATTGGGAACCTGTTACCGGAGCATTATGGACAGCAGTGAATGAGCGTGATAATCTCGGTGATGAACTGGTACCTGATTATATTACTTCGGTAAAGGATGGCGGCTTTTATGGATGGCCCTATTCTTATTTTGGCCAGCACGAAGATCCCCGCATGAAAGGTCAACATCCTGAATTGGTAGCAAAGGCATTGATTCCTGATGTACCAGTTGGTGCACATACTGCCTCATTAGGATTGGCTTTTTATAAAAAGAATATGTTTCCAGAAAAATATCGTGGTGGTGCATTTGTAGGTCAGCATGGTTCATGGAACCGTTCTGTTTTCTCAGGCTATAAAGTCGTCTTCGTTCCATTTACCAATGGAAAACCAGGCAATGCAGAAGATTTCTTAACCGGCTTCATCGCGAATGAAAATAATAACGAAGTATATGGACGGCCTGTTGGTGTCGTCGTACTTAATGATGGTTCATTACTGGTAGCAGATGATGGAGGAAATGTGATTTGGAGAGTGAGCAGGAAATAAGTTTCAAAGGTTAAAAAGTTTAATAGGTTCGGCAACTTATTAAACCTTTTAAACCTCTGGAACTTATTATTCCATCCATATCACTTCGTTCCTCACTGACAAATTCCTGATTGCTTTCACCATTGTTTATGTGGAACCGATTGCCCAAATACTCAGTTTTCTTACCCGTCTTTATTTAACCAATCAAAATAATTACGCTGAATAATCTGCTCTCAAAGCTGGCGCCTTATGGCCTCATTCTTGTTGGATTTTAATGATCACGAAGCAGTCATAACATGCTTCACTTAAAAACCAACATTATTAGTTCCTTTTATGTTTTTATTCATCGATAAATGGAATTATGAAAAGTATTCAGCTTCTCATCGATAGTACATCTTTGCATTCTATTAAAACAATCCTCATCAACAGGAATGAAACATTGGCAATTGTAGAAAATAACTCAACAGGAGGTTTGCTACAAGCGATGCTGGCGCTGACCGAAAACTCCGATCAATTTTTTACAGGTGGTATTGTTATCAATAATTATAAAAAGAATGAAACCGAAAAATTATTAAATCCTGCTAATGAAAATTTATTTCCCGATAATATTCCTACTATCGCTGATCAATTTTCGAATGATATCGCTAACAAATTCAGTACTGATTGGGGTCTTGCTATCATCGGCGAAAATGTAGTCGGAAAAACATCCGGCACTTCCTGGCTGGCCATTCAATATAAACAAAAGATGATTCTATCTATAGAAGTTTCGCAACCGCGGAATGGTTTAAGAACAGCCGATGTGATTGTTCAGGAAGTCGTCATGCATTTTTTAAGATCGATCATGTCCTGGGAATGACTAGTGATTTTTCTTTCATCGCCGATCAGGCTTTTCCGTTAATAATAAAATCGATATTTTACATCGTTATCCCGCTTGTCCCGCTCAAAAAAGGCATCTAAGAACTAAAACTAACAATGCTCCACCGCGCTGTACTGTTCCTTTTGCTATTCCTGATGACAGCAACGGCTGCTATTTCCCAACAAATAATCGTTTCTGGCAAAGTGATTGATTCCTCAGGAACCGCCATGGAAGGGGCTTCTGTCAAACTGCGTCACGATAAAGACAGTACAGGAGTGATCACTGGCAAAAACGGATTGTTCAGTCTACAGTTGACCAGCGACAAAGCACTTACATTACAGGTATCCAGCATAGGTTATGTTACCATAGTGAAGACATATAAACATCTTACTCCAAAAATTAATGCCGGTAACATCAGGATGGCACAGGATGCCAGGCTAATGGAAGAAGTCGTTGTGACATCTGTTAACCCTATCACCGTAAAAGAAGATACAATAGAATATAAAGCCAGTGCATATAAAGTACGTGATGGTGCACCTGTAGAAGATGTAATTAAAAAACTACCCGGTATTACTGTTGATAAAGATGGAGCAATTACCGCACAAGGAAAAGCAGTGGCCCGTGTAAGAGTAAATGGTAAAGATTTTTTCGGAGGTGATGTACAAACAGCTACGCAAAATTTACCGGCAGACATCATTGACAATATACAGATCATCGATGACTACGGCGATATGGCGAACCTGACAGGTATTAAAAGTGGCGAACCGGAAAAGATCATTAATATCAATGTTCGTAAAGATAGAAATCGCGGCAAGTTTGGTAACGCTACTATTGCAGCAGGTAATGAAGGACGATATGCAGCTGGATTAGTAGCGAATAA
>JBDTPD010000533.1:0-3693 GCA_039932855.1 Chitinophagaceae bacterium
ACGATGATAGCTGTTTTCATATTTTCGAAACTGATGTCTTTTGTTTTAGCCAGATAACCAATAAAGCCACCAGCAAATGTATCGCCGGCACCTGTTGGGTCAAATACTTCTTCCAACGGAAGAGCCGGTGCAAAGAAGACATTTTCACCATGAAACAATAACGCTCCATGTTCACCTTTCTTAATGATCAGGTATTTGGGACCCATTGCCATGATCGTTTTCGCAGCTTTCACCAGCGAAAACTGTCCGCTCAACTGCCTTGCTTCTGCATCATTGACCATTAACAGGTCCACTTCTTTCAGTACTGCTTTCAGATCAGCCAATGCGATCTCCATCCAGAAATTCATGGTATCCATCACGATCAGCTTGGGTCTTTTCTTCAGTTGCTTGATCACATTCAACTGGACCGCAGGTACCAGGTTACCCAGCATCAGGAACTCAGCGCCCTGATAGCTATCGGGTACTTTCGGATCGAAATCGGCCAATACGTTCAGGTCGGTAATAAGGGTGTCGCGGGTGTTCATGTCTTCATGATAGCGGCCGCTCCAGAAGAAGGATTTTTTGTCGGGTACAATCTCTACTCCTTCCAGCTGAACACCCCGGCTTTTCAGTTCCGTCATTTCTTCCTTTGGGAAGTCATATCCTACAATTGAAACCTGTTGTATAGGTTGAACAAAATTTGCTGCCGCATAGGCTACGTACGTGGCGGAACCGCCAACGATCTGATCAGTTTTACCAAAGGGTGTCTCAATGGCGTCGAAGGCCATGGTACCTACCACAATTACAGACATAGTTGAGTTTTGAGTATATAAATTTAACGGCGAAGGTATTGGTTTTCCCGCTTCAACGGTCAGCCGGTTAATGGTTGATTAAGGCACCGTTTCGGAAGATATTTTACCTACTGTTTTCCTTGTTAATGCACCTGATTGCATAAACTAAAGCCATTCCTCTTTGCAACTTTTCAATATTGCATAAATGTAGTCTCCCTGTTTTATAGACTTTCTGCAATCCGCTGGTAGCCGGGGTTTCCAGCGTCTAACATTTACTATGTTTATCAAAAACCGGTGGTAAATATTTAACTAGAAATGGCTATAATTATCCCACTATATTAAAAGCGACTATTCATCGGGTTCATTATCTTTGACGCATGGCAAAGACACAACGACGTAAGGCTTCCAAGAAAGACCTTATCTTACAAAAGGCAGCGGCCATGTTCAGAGAAAAGGGATTCGCTGCTACTTCCATGAGAGATCTTGCTGAAACTGTCGGTATCGAAGCAGCAAGTCTCTATAACCACATACGTTCCAAGAACGAAATACTCGAGGCAATTTGTTTTGATGTTGCTAATCGCTTCAATGCAAACATTGATGTGGTAGAAGCAGGTAGCCAAACATCGATTGCTAAAGTAGAAAGACTATTACGTTTTCATATTGCACAGATGATCGAAAGCTATGAAGAAGTATATGTCAGTGATCGTGAATGGAAGCACCTGGAAGAACCATACCTTTCTAACTTCCAGACGCAGCGTCGTAACTATCGTAAAAAATTTGCTTCGATCATTGAAGCAGGCATTTCTAAAAGCGAAATTCGTAAGATAGATGCAGCTACTGCTGTATTGATAATTCTTCACGCCATCAGTGGTATTGAATCATGGCACCGTTCAAAAGCACGCATCGATGCGGCTCAGCTTGAAGAGAACATGATCACGATCATGATCGATGGCTTACGAAAACAAGGTTGATCTATGTCTATTCATTTTCATTCGCTTCAAATCAAAGAGGTCAGACAAGAAACCAATGATTGTGTTTCTGTTCTCTTTGATATTCCCGATAACCTTAAGAAAGATTTTCAATTCCGGCAGGGGCAGAGCCTGACCGTACGCGCACAGATAAAAGGAGAAGAAGTGCGCCGCACCTATTCCATCTGCGCAAGTCCACTCGATAATGAATGGCGCGTGGCCATAAAAAAAGTAGACAATGGTTTATTTTCTTCTTTTGCCAATGAGCAATTGAAGAAAGGCGATATGCTTGAAGTAATGCCACCGGTAGGGAAGTTTTATACAGACCTGAATACAACGAACAAGAAAAGATATACTGCTTTTGCAGCAGGTAGTGGTATCACACCTGTGCTTTCATTAATAAAGACTACACTGGCGACCGAGCCACAAAGCACATTTACTTTAATATACGGTAACCGTTCACGCAGTTCCATCATCTTCTTTGAAGAATTGGAAGGACTGAAGAATAAATACATGCAACGATTTAACCTGATACATGTATTGAGCCGTGAACGCACGGATACTCCTGTCAATTCCGGTCGAATCGATATCGGCAAGCTAAATGACCTGGATAAATTGGTACACTATGCTGCTACTGATGAATTTTTTATCTGCGGTCCCGAAGAAATGATTTTTTGTGTAAAAGAATTTTTAGAACAAAAAGAGATTGATAAGAAGAAGATTCATTTTGAATTATTTACCACCTCTGGTCAAAAAAAACAGTCTACAGTTACCAGTCGGCAATCGTCGGCAGAGAGCGGACCAGTTAGCAACATTACCGTTAAGCTTGATGGTCGTTCATTTGATTTTGATCTTTCATTGACAAGTCATACCAGCATTCTCGATGCTGCACTGAATCAGGGAGCTGATCTTCCATTTGCGTGCAAAGGTGGCGTATGTTGCACCTGCAAAGCGAGATTGATGGAAGGTGAAGTAGAAATGGATGTTCATTGGGGTCTTGAAGAAGAAGAAATAAAACAAGGATATATTCTTACCTGTCAGTCACATCCCAAGACGGGAAAAGTGGTAGTAGACTTTGATATTAAATAGAAAATTATGAATATGGCGTAAATAACACGCACATTCATAATTCATAACTCTTAATTCTTTAATTACTCCTCACACACCTAAACCCCGTATGCTCCAACCCTGTATCAGGAGCTGTTTTCATTCTCGAAGTCACGCGATAACCTTTGCAATACGAAGCATTACACAAGAACGATCCTCCTCTTACTACTTTCTTGGGAACAGTCGGTTCCATCGGATCAAAACTATCCACAGGACCAGTTGGATCAATTGATAACCCATGTTGTTGCGAATAATAGTCATTGCGATACCAATCACTGCACCATTCCCACACATTACCAGCCATATCATATAAGCCGAATAAGTTTGGTTGGAATGATTTTACCGGGGCTGATCCATAAAACTGATCGTGCATCGTATTCTTATTCGGAAAATCGCCCTGCCAGGTATTTGCTTTTGGCTTACCTGCATCGATGTTTTCTTCTCCCCACGGATACTGATGGTGTATAGCTCCATCACCTGCTGCATATTCCCATTCTGCCTCAGTCGGCAATCGTTTGCCGGACCATTTACAATAAGCCATCGCATCATACCATGAAATATGAACGACAGGATAATTATCTTTTCCTTTTATATCACTATCAGGACCATGTGGATGTTTCCAATTGGCGCCTTTGCTCCATGACCACCATTGCGTAGCATCATCAAGGTTTACTCCATAAGAAGGCGGAGTAAATACCAATGAAGCAGCTACTAATAGACTATCCGGTGGTTTGGGTGTACCGGCAGGTAATTGTTTTTTTAATTCTTTCCAATCAGGTTTTTGTTCGGCTGTTGTGATATATCCTGTCGCTTTTACAAATTTTTGAAATGCTGCATTCGTCACTTCT
>JBDTPD010000534.1:0-3681 GCA_039932855.1 Chitinophagaceae bacterium
ATATTCATTTACCTGAAAAGAAAAACCTGAAGTTATACTGGCTCGGCATGTTTTACAATCTGTTCCTGCCAGGATCTATAGGTGGCGATGCCTATAAAGTAATATTGCTGACAAAAAAATATAATGTACCGTATAAAAAAACAGCTGCTGCTGTATTGCTGGACCGGTTCAGTGGCCTGACTGCATTAGGATTGATACTGGCGGTATACAGCGTGATCGTTGTTCCCGATAAACTTTATATCGTGCTGATCATTGCCGGCGCTTTTGCCGGATGCATTGCATTATATATTGTGACAAAGATTTGGTTCCGTGATTTTCTATCCAGTTTCTTTTCTACTTTTTTGATGGGAATGGCGGTGCAGGTATCGCAGGTCATTTGTGTGTATTTCATTTTGCTATCACTTCATCTGCCGCTGGATCAGCCGGCCTGGGTATTCATCTTCCTGTTGGCAGCTGTGATAACAGTCTTGCCTGTATCACTGGGAGGTGGACTGGGTACAAGAGAATTTGTATTCAGGGAAGGCGCTTTGTTCTTTTTATTAAATCCTGATGTAGCAGTTGTCATCAGCTTGCTATTCTATCTCTGCACATTAGTAGGTTCTCTGCCGGGCCTCTATTATATCTTCCATGACCCCCTGAACGAAAAAAGGGATCATGACTGATCCCTTAATTTTTTGGCATTGTGCTTTTCATAAAATGGCCCATTTGGCCCTTCTTACAAGTGATTTTAAAAACGGAGTGAGTTCCGACAAAAAGCAGCAAAACCAATGCCATGCTTTGAAAACTGCGGCTATTTGCCTTAAAACCTCCAATAATCAGCCCGAAATTTGATCATAATCAACATCAGGGTTTACCCGGATAAATGGATCGACAAAATTTTTCCCGGTGATTTTAAGTACCTGCCCGTCAATATCTAACCAATTATCAGTCATACAGCAAAAACTGCGACGTCAGCTATCTCAAACTTCGTTTGTTCGGGCAAGTGTTCCGTTGATCCACGGAGTTATCAAATAGGTACCTTATAGATATCAAACAGAGACCAAAGACAGACCAGAGACACACCAAAGACACACCAAAGAGAGGCAAATTCACTTTTTGGTGTGTCTTTGATGTGTCTTTAGTTCGAATCAGGTCTCTTTTTGAATACAGTCAGCTACGGATCATACTCCTGACAGGCATGAAAAAGCCCCGTCTAAGCGGGGCTTTATAACACGATTTCAATTACTCGTTATTTCTTTAAGACAACTTTAGATTGCCTGGTGATGTATCAAATAAAAAAGAGGCTGCTTCAATAATAGAAACAGCCGCTATAACTTATAAATAGTAAGACTATGCGTTTACTTTGCCTTTGATCTTCGCAATTACTTCCTCAGCGATGTTTGTTGGCGCCGGGGAATAGTGAGAAAACTCCATGGTTGAAGAGGCACGACCTGAAGATAATGAACGAAGTTGGGTCACATAACCAAACATTTCACTCAATGGTACTTTACACTTGATCACTTCTGCACCAGCACGGTTATCCATACCTTCCAGCATACCACGACGACGGTTAAGATCACCTGTTACATCACCCATGTACAACGCTGGTGTGATTACTTCCACTCTCATGATCGGTTCAAGTAATACCGGTTTTGCTTTACGGGCTGCTTCACGGAAACCTTGTTTCGCACAAAGTTCGAATGACATTGAATCGGAGTCAACCGCGTGGAAGCTTCCATCATATACACGGATCTTCATGTTATCTACGGGATAGCTAGCCAATACACCTGTTGTCATTGCCGATTCGAAACCTTTCTGAATAGCCGGAACAAATTCACGTGGAATTGATCCACCAAACAGATCATTCACAAACTGGTAATGCTTATCAGGATTTTCTGTCTTCCATTCAGCATCAACAGGACCAAGACTGAAAACGATATCTGCGAACTTACCGCGACCCCCGGTTTGCTTTTTCAGCGTCTCACGATGTTCAACAGTATTAAGGAATGCTTCTTTATAGGCAACCTGGGGAGCACCCTGGTTTACTTCTACTTTGAATTCTCTCTTCATACGATCTACGATGATCTCCAGGTGAAGTTCACCCATACCACTCAGGATCGTCTGACCAGTTTCTTCGTCTGTTTTTACACGAAGTGTCGGATCTTCTTCTACCAGTTTGGCAATAGCCATACCCATTTTATCAACGTCGGCTTGTGTCTTTGGCTCAACAGCCACAGAGATTACCGGCTCAGGGATGAACATATTTTCCAACGTGATCGGATAATCTTCATGACAAAGAGTATCACCTGTTTTGATTTCTTTGAAACCAACCGCTGCACCAATATCTCCAGCTTCGATGAAGTCAATCGGATTTTGCTTGTTGGCAAACATCTTCATGATACGGCTGATACGCTCTTTCTTACCACTTCTTACATTCAATACATAAGAACCTGCATCGAGGTGACCAGAGTAAACGCGGAAGAACGCGAGACGACCCACGAAAGGATCGGTCATGATCTTAAACGCTAACGCTGCAAATGGCTCTGATGCCAAAGGCTTACGTTTTTCTGTTTCACCAGTATCAGGATTCACACCTTCTACTGCGTCGATATCCATCGGACTCGGCAGGTAACGACAAACAGCATCCAATGCAGTTTGTACACCTTTATTCTTGAATGAAGAACCGCACATCATCGGAACGATACTAAGATCGATCGTTGCTTTGCGGATCGCTTCGTGCATTTCATCTTCAGTGATGGTCTTAGGATCATCAAAGAATTTCTCCATCAGCTTATCATCATATTCAGCTACGGCTTCTACAAGATTAGCTCTCCATTCGTTTGCTTCTTCTAACAGGTCATCAGGTACAGGAATTTCATCGAAGGTCATACCTTCTGTTTCCATATGCCAGATGATACCTTTCATTTTAATAAGGTCAACAACACCTCTGAAATCATCTTCGGCACCGATAGGTAATTGTAAAGGCACGGCTTTAGAGCCAAGCATTTCCTTTACCTGTTTAACCACATTTAAAAAGTCTGCACCTGCACGGTCCATCTTGTTGACGAAACCAATACGTGGTACATTATAACGATTGGCCTGGCGCCATACTGTTTCTGATTGTGGTTCTACACCATCAACTGCAGAGAACAACGCGATCAAACCATCGAGTACACGCATGGAACGCTCTACCTCTACGGTAAAGTCAACGTGTCCCGGAGTATCAATGATATTAAAATAATATTTCTTGGTGTCGCTGTTAACTTTCCCTTTATCAGTAGGAAAACTCCACAGGCAACTAACCGCCGCAGACGTAATGGTGATACCTCTTTCTTTTTCTTGCTCCATCCAGTCAGTGGTAGCAGCGCCATCATGCACTTCACCAATTTTATGGATCATGCCGGTATACCGGAGAATACGTTCTGTCGTTGTGGTTTTGCCGGCATCAATGTGTGCCGCAATACCGAAATTCCTTTGGAACTTTAAGTCTGCCATGACTTGCTTATTTTCAGTTGTTTATATGCGTAAAAAAACCTAGCTTATTTGGAGGCGCAAAGGTACGGATTTTTAGCGTAAAACAATGGGGTCTGAACAAGCTGTCTTTAATCAGGCTTTTGTGGCGATTCCGGTGTCGTATGGTCGCCAGGCTGATCTTAAATAATGTTGTTTGGAAGAGGAGGAATTTCAATTAAGAATTATGAG
>JBDTPD010000535.1:0-3679 GCA_039932855.1 Chitinophagaceae bacterium
GTGGTACGCCTAATTATCCCAGTACTGATATTATTGACCCTGCTACTTTTCTTGATGGTAAATTCAGCAATGGGTCAGCTGTCAGCAAAAAACTCAAGCTACTCTGGCTGGGCCTCGGCACAAAAGAACCTAATCCGTTTCCAGGTTCAGTCGGTGCATTTAAAGCAATGTTGGATAAGCAAGGGATAAAATATGTTTATTATGAATCACCAGGAACGGCGCATGAGTGGCTTACCTGGAGAAGAGATTTAAACCAATTTGTAGCGATGATTTTTAAACAATAGATACCTTTAAGCACTGTCAACATAAGCATGTTTAATATGATAACCAATATGATAACCGGCTTAAGACTAAACAAGTACTGGCTATTGACAATGCTTATTTTTTCTTATTTGATTTGCCCGGTTTTCGTTTTCGCTCAATACAAAAAAAGCCCTGTCCATATCGCTTCTGCCTTTCAGTCCGGCAAATACCGCAATCTGTTCCTGGAAGCGGGTTATAGTAAGGCGGATATTGAAAAGAAAATCAAAACTGCTTATTATGATATTTTCGAAGGACCTCATCGCGTATATTTTGAAGTCGGTGATTCGATGGGGTATGTTTCCGATATAAAAAATCATGATGCAAGAACGGAAGGTCTTTCCTACGGAATGATGATCGCTGTACAACTTAACAAGAAAGATGTATTTGACAGGATATGGAGATGGTCAAAAAAATATCTTCAGCACCAGGATGGACCACGGGAAGCATATTTTGCATGGAGTATCAATCCTCAAACCATGAAAAAGAATTCGGAAGGATCTGCATCCGATGGCGAACTCTATTTCATAACAGACCTTTTATTTGCATCCAACAGGTGGGGAAACAATACCGGTATCAATTATTATGGGGAAGCCAGAAGAATATTGGATGCGATGTGGAAGAAAGATGGCACCGGTAATATCTTCAACCTGATCAATACAGAACATAAGCAAATAAGTTTTGTACCTGAAGGAGATAACTACAAGTGGACCGATCCTTCCTATCACCTCCCTGCTTTTTATGAAATCTGGGTGCTGTATGCGAAAGACGGCCATGAAAAATTTTATAAAGATTGTGCCGACACTTCCCGTATGTTCCTGCACCGGGCATGCAATGCAATTACCGGATTGAATACTGACTATGCAGAGTTTGATGGATCACCGCACCAGGCGAGGTGGATGCCACAGGCATTCCGCTATGATTCGTGGAGGGTACCAATGAATATCACGATGGATTATGCATGGTTTGGAAAAGACAGATCATGGCAGGAAGACTATGCCAGGCGGATTCAACAATTCTTTCGTTCCAAAGGGATCACAACATTTGGTGATCAGTTTAATACTGATGGATCGGTTCCTGAATTTATTCTGCAGGCGGGGGGATTTAAAAAATTAAGACATTCTATCGGCCTGGTAGGCACTGTTGCATGTACTTCGATGATCAACAATAAAAAAAACAGTTTTGATTTTATTCATGAATTATGGAACGCAAAACTGGAACCCTATGAAGATGGTTATTTCGACCCTTACTATGACGGATTATTATACCTGTTCAGTTTATTGCACTTAAGTGGGCAATACCAGGTCATCAAACCATTATCCAATCAGGACTGACAGAAATTAAAGGCAACGACAACAAATAGATCATATGAATACAACAGGAAAATCGTGTGTAATAAAGTTTCTCATTTGTATGCTGCTGAGTTATTCTTCCCTGAATGCCCAGGATAAACTTTACGCCAATGAGTTTCCGTTAAGCGATGTAAAATTGTCTGGCGGCCCTTTTCAGCAGGCCCGTGACCTCAATATTCAAACACTGCTTAAATATGATGTTGATCGTTTATTGGCTCCTTTTCGTAAAGAAGCAGGATTAAAAGCAAAAGCTATTGGTTATTCAAACTGGAGCGGTCTTGATGGACATGTCGGCGGTCATTACTTATCTGCTATGGCTATGAATTACGCGGCGACCAATAATGCCGATTGCAAAAAAAGAATGGACCACATGATCGCTGAACTCAAAGCCTGCCAGGATAGTAATACAAAAAATCATGCTGATTGGGGAATAGGATATGCTGGTGGGGTACCTGACAGCAAACAAATATGGAGTTCTTTAAAACATGGTGACCTTTCCCCATATCGCGCTGCATGGGTACCCTGGTACAACGTGCACAAAATGTATGCAGGATTAAGAGATGCGTGGTTGTATGGCGGGAGCAAGGAAGCCAAAATAATTTTTTTTAATTTTTGCGACTGGGCCATCAGTATTACTTCGTCCTTACCAGATGCGCAGATGCAATCTATGCTGGATACTGAACATGGTGGAATGAATGAAATTTTTGCTGATGCCTATGAAATGAGTCACAGCGAAAAGTATCTGGTAGCTGCGAAAAGATTTTCGCATCACATATTACTTGACGCCATGTCTGAGGGAATAGACAACCTTGATAATAAACATGCAAATACACAGGTACCAAAAGCAATCGGCTTTCAACGCATTGGTGAACTGTCACACGATATTGAGTATGAAAAAGCAGGACAATTTTTCTGGCAAACAGTTACCAGCCATCGCAGTCTTGCTTTTGGTGGTAACAGTCGCAGAGAGTTCTTTCCGTCGGCTGCGGCAAGTAGCGATTTTCTGAATGATGTAGAAGGACCTGAATCCTGTAATTCCTATAATATGCTCAAACTAACGGAAGATCTGTTTCGTACTGATCATTCTGCCAGCTATATGGATTTTTATGAACGGACCTTGTACAATCATATACTCTCCACGCAAAATCCTGAAACAGGCGGGTATGTTTATTTCACACCCGCCCGTCCACGTAGTTATAGAGTCTATTCAGCACCGAATGAAGCAATGTGGTGTTGTGTTGGCAGTGGAATGGAAAACCATAGTAAATACAATGAGATTATTTATACGCATGCAAAAGACTCGTTGTTTCTAAATCTTTTCATTGCTTCCGAGCTTAATTGGAAAGAAAAAAAAATAAGAATTAAACAGGAAACTGTTTTTCCTTATGAAGAACAAACGCGACTGACGATAACGGAAGGCGGTGCGCATTTTAGTTTAATGATCCGTTATCCATCATGGGTGACTGACGGAACGCTAAAGATACTGGTCAATGGTAAATCTGTATCGATCAAATCACATCCATCGTCTTATGTTGGTATCAATCGCAATTGGAAAAAGGGAGATGTGATACAGGTCTTACTTCCTATGCACAACAGCCTTGAGCAATTGCCAAATGTTGCTTCTTATATTGCTATTTTGCATGGCCCTGTATTGTTGGCAGCAAAATCCGGTACCGAAGATCTGAAAGGATTAATAGCCAATGATAGTCGATGGGGACAAATTCCATCAGGAGAAAAACTGCCGCTGGATAAAGCACCGATCATCGTTGATGATAACATTCAAAGTATCACCAATGACCTGGTGCCCATAAAAGATCAGCCTTTGCATTTTACAATGACGGGTATAAAAATGATCAACCCGATAAATGTTGAATTACAACCTTTCTACCAGATCCATAATGCCCGGTATATGATGTATTGGATGGCACTGACAAATAATCAGTACCAATCACATCTTGATTCAATTGCAACAGAAGAAAAAGAAAAGCTTGCTTTACAAGGGCGAACTATTGATTTTGTAGCGCCTG
>JBDTPD010000536.1:0-3663 GCA_039932855.1 Chitinophagaceae bacterium
TCGCCGCCGTCTCCTGCTGTTCCTCCACCGCCTCAGCCACCGACGCCTCCCGCACCTCCAAAGCTGCCGGCAAATGTCAAGTCGATAAATATAGAAAATGGTCATGCTGTTATTACTTTAAAGAATGGAAAAAAAGAACAGTATGATTTGAATAAGCAGGATGAGAAGGCAGCGTATGAAAAAAAGTATGGTAAAGTATTAGAAGTGCCTGAGCCCCCGGAACTGGGAGAAATAATAGAAGTTGTACCTCCTTCAGTATTATATCAGGTGCCGGCAGTTACTATCACTGGTCAATCACCAGCAGTAGTTACTACTACGGATGCTGTAACTGTCAAGTCAAAGAATTCATCTACTACTACAACTCTTGCTCCTGTACAGGCTACTATTGCACTGTCCCCTGTTACAACTACATTAAGCAATTTACAGCCAGTTAGAGTGTTGACTGATGAACTTGTTCTTACGCCGGTTGCTTCCGCTGTAAATGTGAATACATCGATGAGCGGCGAAAGAATATTTGAATTAAAAGTGTATAAAACAGCAACGCGTCAAAAGCTTGATCAATACATTGCTGATGCCAAAGTAAAAGGCATTGAACTTTCTTTTTCCAAGCTCGAGTATAACAGCAAGAATGAGCTGATCTCTATAGCTGGTGTTATGAAAAAAGGAAATAGTACCAGCACATTCAATACAACTGACTTTGAAACAGTAACGCTTATCGTTTTCAAGGACAATGATCGGTACTCTGCCGTTGTTATTGTCAAGGACCAGAAAGAAGAAATGTAATCAGTCTATCAGTCTACAGTTCATCAGTCGGCAGTCAATTCACGATATTTGTAAATCTTTTACTGGTATCGGAATCTGGCTGCCGACTGTCGATTGATAGACTGCCGGCTGCCCACTGCCAACTGCTTGCTCGCAACCCATTAAACCCTATCTTTGCCGCCTCAAAAAATTGTTTTTTATGGCAAATACAGCCGACATCACTCGTGGAATAATCATCAAACTGGACGGAAGTCTTTATACGGTCGTTGAATTTGGTGAAAACAAGACGGCCCGCGCAGCAGCCAAAGTATGGGCAAAGCTGAAAGGAGTAGATAATAACCGTTCTATCGAAAAGACATGGAACTCAGGCGATAACATTTACCCTGTACGCGTAGAGAAAAGATCTTACCAGTACCTGTACAAAGATGATTCCGGCTATAATTTCATGGATACTGAGTCTTTCGAACAAGTAGCTCTCCAGGCAAACCTGGTTGATGCCCCACAATTTTTGAAAGAGGGACAGGAAGTAGCTGTGTTGATCAATACAGAAACAGAGCAGCCGATGAGTGTTGAACTTCCCGATAAGATCGTGATGCTGGTAACTTATACTGAACCAGGCTTGCGTGGCGATACAGCTACACGTACACTGAAACAAGCTACAGTAGAGACCGGCGCTACAGTAAACGTTCCATTATTCGTGAATGAAGGTGAGTTGATCCGTGTGAATACAAAGACGGGTGAATACGTAGAAAGAGTAAAAGAAGCCTGATCAGCAAACAGTCAGAAAGCCCGGAAATTCCCTGATTTTGGACCATTTTTAGGTGATTTTACCGGATTTTAGCTTAAAATCGCTAAAAAATACTTGATTTGTGCTTCGTTTCATTTGACTATCTTAGCCTCCTTTTGAGTAAAACATAATACTGGTTAAATTGAAAAATAATATGGACTTTAAGCAGATCCAGGAGTTGATTAAAATGATCAACAAATCAAATATCGGGGAACTGACTATCGAACAGAAAGATTTCAGGGTTACGATAAAGCAGAAAGAAGAACATGTGACACAGGTAGTAGCGGCTCCTATGCAATCCGGACCTGTCTACGCAACACAAGCACCCAACAATCAGTCATCACCAGCAGCTGATAAGCCAAAAGCAACAGAACCGGTTGCCAGCAATCTTATTACTATCAAAAGCCCGATGATCGGTACTTTCTATCGCAGACCCACACCTGATAAACCAAACTTCGCTGAAGTTGGTGATGAAGTAAGTGTTGGGAAAGTAGTCTGCATCATTGAAGCAATGAAACTCTTCAATGAAATTGAAAGTGAAGTACAAGGAAAGATCGTAAAAATATTAGCAGAAGATGCTTCCCCCGTTGAATATGATCAGCCACTGTTTTTAGTGGAACCAAACTAATTTGGAAATTTTGCCCGAACCCATAAGGTTTGTGTAATTATTATGCGACTCTTTGAAAGAGAAACCTTATAGGTTCAAATAAATTTTCCAATCTCCAAATTTTCAAATCGACTTCATGTTTAAAAAAATCCTGATTGCTAACCGTGGAGAAATAGCACTACGCGTAATAAGGACCTGTCGTGAGATGGGTATCAAAACCGTAGCAGTTTACTCAACGGCCGATAGGGATAGCCTTCATGTCAAGTTCGCTGATGAAGCTGTTTGTATCGGTAAACCTCAAAGCAGCGATTCATACCTCAATATTCCACATATCATGGCAGCAGCAGAGATCACGAATGCTGATGCTATACATCCCGGATATGGTTTCCTGGCAGAGAATGCAAAGTTTGCACAGATATGTTCAGAACATGGAATCAAATTCATTGGGCCCACTCCTTCGATGATCAACTCGATGGGAGATAAGATCACCGCCAAAGAAACAATGATCAAAGCAGGCGTACCGGTCATACCAGGCGGTGCAGGCTTATTGCAAAGTGTTGATGAAGCAAAAAGCTTAGCGAAAGAAATGGGATATCCCGTAATCTTAAAAGCAACAGCTGGTGGTGGTGGTAAAGGAATGCGTATTGTTTGGCAGGATAGCGAGGTCGAGAAAGCATATACCAATGCCAAGACAGAAGCAGCAGCTTCATTCAAGAACGATGGTATTTACATGGAAAAATATGTAGAAGAGCCACGTCACATTGAAATACAGGTAGCCGGCGACCAATATGGTAATGTTTGTCACCTCAGCGAACGCGATTGCTCTATTCAACGTCGTCACCAGAAACTGGTAGAAGAATCTCCTTCACCATTCATGACGGAAGAACTTCGGTTGAAAATGGGAGAAGCTGCTAAGAAAGCTGCCGGCGCTATCAACTATGAAAGCGTAGGTACGATCGAATTCCTGGTTGATAAGCATCGCAATTTTTATTTCATGGAAATGAACACACGTATCCAGGTAGAACATTGCGTAACAGAAGAAGTCATCAACTTTGACCTGATCAAAGAACAAATAAAGATCGCTATTGGTGAACGTATCTCTGGTGATGACTATGTACCACAGATGCATTCTATCGAATGTCGTATCAATGCAGAAGATCCTTATAACGATTTTCGTCCTTCACCGGGAAGGATCACTACCCTTCACCAACCAGGCGGACATGGAGTAAGAGTAGATAGTCATGCTTATGCAGGATATATCATCCCTCCTTACTACGATTCTATGATCGGTAAACTGATCACGGTTGCGAGAACCCGTAACGAAGCGATCGATACTATGTATCGCGCATTAAGCGAGTACGTTATTGAAGGAGTAAAAACAACTATTCCTTTCCACCTGCAACTCATGCAGGACGAACGTTTCCGTAGCGGAGATTTTAATACGAAGTTCCTCGACAGTTTCAAACTGAAATAAAAAAATTCAAAAGTAAAAAGTCAAAAATCAAAA
>JBDTPD010000537.1:0-3660 GCA_039932855.1 Chitinophagaceae bacterium
CGCATTCTATTGATATTATTTGATCCATCTTCAACGCATGGCTTCAACCATAGGTAAGAACCAGTCGATTGTACAAAGTTGCGACAAAAATATCATCTTCAAATCACCCTTTTGTGGTAGCAAATTATTCATTAAAGAAGCCTAAATTTCACACATGAAAAGAAACAAATTTATCGCAACAATACTAGCCGCTGTCGCCATTCCGACAACTGCCTTTACTCAAGGCAAAAAAAGAATCGACCGTAGTAAAGAAGGGTTCAAAATAAATGCAGGAGAAGGCAGGATATATGGGCATATCCAATTGAAGGGAGTTAACTCTAACATAATGGACGTAAAAATTTCCGCCAAAGACACAGATGGTGACCTCGCTATCTTTGAACAAACCAGTTTATCTCAAGGAAGAGGAACTCCTTTACACGTTCACTTTAACCAGGACGAAATATTTTATATTCTTGAAGGTGAATATTATTTCCAGGTAGGTGAGCAAAAGTATAAGCTCAAAACAGGCGACAGTATTTTTTTACCAATACAAGTTCCTCATGCGTGGACCCAGGTTTCTGAAAAAGGCAAAATGATGGTACTCTTTCAGCCTGCGGGAAAAATGGAAGAATTCTTTGTTACACTGGCAGCAGCAAAAACTCCTCCTACACCAGAAGAGATGGCTAAACTTTTTCTTGACCACGAAATGAAAATTGTAGGGCCGCCACTAAAAATTGATTAAGTACATAATGTACGGTAGCTTCGTGTTTTGTTTAAAATTTGCCGTATGAAAAGAATGTATTCCCTGCTATTACTGCAATTGATTGCGTGTCTTGGTTTTTGTCAACCTACTACCGCTCTTATCAATGGTCACCCCTCATGGATCAACCAGGGAAATATTTATGAAGTGAATGTGCGGCAGTACACACCAGAAGGCACATTAAATGCTTTTGCCAAACATCTGGACCGGTTAAAACAAATGGGCGTACAAACATTGTGGTTCATGCCTGTTAACCCGATCAGTAAAGTTGATCGCAAAGGAACGTTGGGTAGCTATTATGCCGTATCAGATTATACCGCGTTGAATCCCGAATTCGGCACACTGGCTGATTTCAAAAAAATAGTACAGTCCATTCATAGCAAAGGAATGAAAGTGATCATCGATTGGGTGCCTAATCATACAGGCGCTGACAATCGCTGGCTGACCAGTCATCCTGATTTTTTTGTAAAAGATAGTACGGGTAAAGCCGCGATGGCACAGGACTGGGCCGATACACGTCAACTGGATTATAGCAATCCGGTAATGGAAGACAGTATGATCAATGCAATGAAATTTTGGATCACTAATACCGGTATTGATGGATTCAGGTGTGATGTAGCCTGGAACGTTCCCGCTTCTTTCTGGAAAAAATGTATTCCGCAATTAAAGAAAATGAAAAACATTTTTATGCTGGCGGAAGGTGATAAAGCATATTTACCCGAGAGTGGTTTTGATGCCGTGTATCCATGGAACATGTTTCATATGATGGAGAAGATCGCCAAAGGTGAACGGCCAGCAATCGGATTGGATAGCGTATATGCAAACAGCAATAAAATGTATCCTGCCAATACACTTCAATTTTATTTTACCAGCAATCATGATGAGAATAGCTGGAACCATGCAGACTTTGGGAGCTTTCCCGGTGCTGTACATTCTCCCTTTGCTGTGTTTACGCAGACAATGGCGAAAGGCGTTCCATTAATTTACAGCGGGCAGGAAGAACCCGTATTAAGAGCGTTAGAGTTTTTTGAAAAAGATCCGATCGTATTTAAAAATTTTGCAAGGGCTAAATTTTATAAAACACTATTAGCGCTTCGCAAAAGAAATATCGCACTATCTCCTGGTGCTTCTTTCCGGAAAGTAAATGCCGGCGATGAAAATGCGGTGTATTCATTTGTAAGAGAGAAAGCAGGAAAAAAGATATTGGTGATTCTTAATCTTTCTGCTACTGAACAAGCAATTACTATCACTGATAAAACATTATTAGGAAATCCATACAATGTTTTTATGGGCAGCAAAGAATCATTGACCAGCAAACCCTGGAACATTGAGCCATGGGGTTATGTGGTGTATGAATATGTTTCTAAATAATTTCAAGATCGATAAGATCGAATAGTTTAACATATCATTCGATTATCTACAAAAAAAATGATCCCTTTTGAGAAAGAGATCAATACACTAAGAAAAAAAGATTATGTCCCATACCGGATGATGACAAGAATACCTTTCTTTCGATAAACTCCTGGCTATTTTTTATTTTGTTTTTCCAGTACCGGCCGCGGATCAAAGATCACTTTTAATGAATCGATCTTTCCATCTTCCACGTGGTACCAACCACAAGTAAAAATATTTGTTCCCGACATATCTATATTATACAGCAAACACACATCATCACCATTCCCAAAGATCTTTTCGATATGATATTTGAATTTCATTTTCTCCATATCCTTAAAGTAAGCATCAGCTCCATCGCGTGATCCAAGCACACCGCGAAACTCCAGGTCATCACTGGTATATTTTCTTGCAGCCGTGAAATCTTCCTGATTCAACGCCTCTACAAAAGATAATACTACCTCTTTCGCACTGATTTCTGTTAATTCGGAATGATCATTTCTGTACATGGTTTATCGGTTTTAATTGTAAAGTATTTATAATAGATAGAAATTATTGTGCCAGCCGAATTTTAATGTTTTTAGTGCGTACATCTGTTAGACAAAAAATGTAACTCAGACCTATATCAGCCTGATCAGCGGTTTTTTATAGATGAAAGCTCTTATTGCTATATTTATAGCTAATTAGCAACTTATGGAAACAAGGAAAAATTTCAACACATCGAAGGCACCGCGAATGTCCGAAGTTTTCCCCCAGGCAGTCATTGCTGGTGGGTTTATCTTCATCTCCGGCACCGCCGGAATAGACCCGGCTACAGGAAAAGTAGTCAGCGACAATTTCGAAGATCAGACGAGGCAATGTTTTGTAAACATCCGCACTATTCTCGAAGAAGCCGGTAGCAGTATGAGTAAAATGGTGAAGACAACCATCTTTATGGTAACCGGAAATGATTTCAGCGTTATTAATAAAGTGTACGCTGAATTTTTTGCAGAGAATGCTCCAGCTCGAAGTGTTCCGCAGGTAATGCCCTTTCCTGCAGGCATTTTGATTTCCGTGGAATGCATTGCGCAATCGTAAATCATTTAACAGGCAAAAGGTTTAACGGGATCAGCACAAGGACTCTACCCCTTTTGCTTCCCCATTAAACCTTTTGCTTTTTACTTCAACCTTCAAATTTTCATTGGCCGGGATAAGGTTGGCCCTGATGGCAGTTGTTACAGCTGATCTGTAACGACGAGTCGCCGATTAATGGATGTTTGACCATGAAGTATTTCTGATTGATTTCCAATGTCATCCGCATCATGTTACGTGCATTTTCTTTCTGTGGATTTTCATCACTGGCATAATCTAGTTTCTCAGAATCTTTTTGTTTTGCATGACAAAAATTACACGACACGCCTAATGCGTCTTCAAACTCGTCGACCATAATTATATTCATTTCCTTTTCGCTGATATCTTTTGGTAAAACTTTCAGGTTGGTGAATTTAGTATCTGCTGCTTTCATAGCTGGAGGTTTGGTAGCAGCAACG
>JBDTPD010000538.1:0-3653 GCA_039932855.1 Chitinophagaceae bacterium
AGGCCCAATTTTGTGGAGCAAAGTTGCCGGCAAATAATGTTGTATAACCAATATATCCGTTCATACTATTTTTTTGAATGATGATTAATTATGTGGTGGAAAAATTCCATCCGCGCAAATAATATAGTTCATCGCAACATACGGTGCTACCACGTTGACAGGAGCTAAATTTTTTACAACAGACGCAGTTGACGGTGCATTGACTACGTTGCTGCCCATTAATATATTCGGATCGGGTGCAGTACTGTACGCAAATGATGCGGCGGTGACCGGTGCAGGTACATTACCTGTTGGCATATCCAGTGAACCTGCCTGACTGGAAGCGGGAACTCCTGCAGTAGCCGCAAATTTTGCAAGCTGATGTGTATGCGATGGTGTTTGTGCAGTGGTCAGTGTGATCAGCTCGTTACCACCGGACTCGCCTAACTGGTAGGATTGCAGACCTGGTCCCTGTCCTGCATGAATAGCAACCCGGCCACTAAGATTTGGTAATGCAAAGGTGGAAATGCCATCTCCGCCATAAGTAGTGCCGATGATGGAAAATAACGCAACATTTTCGCTGATATCAACTAATTGTCCCTGGCAAAACATCCAACCGTTAGGAGAATAGTTGCCAGCAAAAATGGTAACGGTTCCTATAAGTGGTTCTAAGAACATGTTGATTTTTTTTAATGAATAAGGGATATTAATTTTTTGTAGGGAACAAACCATTAAGGCAAATGATATAGTTCACTACGAGATAAGGTGAACAGATATTAATTGGCTGGCTACCTGCATTGTTTTGAATGACGGCATTGTAATTCGGGTCCAGCATTTTCGTGTCTGCTGTTGGTGCATAAGCACCGGTAAATCTTGAAGCAAAACCAAGATTTGAATTAGGATCTATTCCGTCATCGGAACTGGCTGCAAGACTTATTTGCATTGTTGTCGGGTCATGGGTATGTGTAGGTACATTGTTGGCCTGGAGAGTAGTTGTTTCTGATCCTGCTTTTTGCCCAAGAGCATAAGCAGAGCCGCCTGACTGTCCTGGCGATACCGGAGTGCGTCCACGAAGATCCGGTAAGTTGAAGGTGGTAACGCCATCACCTCCGAATGAATTTCCAAGAATAGCAAACAATGCCTGGTTTTGGGCAATTGATAAAGTCTGACCATCGCAGGTGGTCCAGTTTTTCGGTGCAAAATTACCTGCAAAGCAGGTGACCACACCAATAACTCCGTCCATAGATATAAGATTTAGATTAAAGTTTCGAATAGCGGTTGAATGTTAAACCTCGTTATTTATTCGAAGACAGCAAAAGAATTGGCATCCCATAAAAGGGGGAGAATGTAAATACAATTAAGAATTAAGAGTTATGAATTATGAATCTGTACCCAACATTCATAATTCATAACTTTTAATTCTTAATTACACTTATAGATTATGGAACAGTAAGCGTCTTCGTCTGCAGCGTTTGTGTACTAAAATATCCCAACGCACCACCTTGTAAATTGGTAACGGGATTAGCTGGTGTGGCCTGGCCGGTGCCACCGGTTGAACTTCTATCGAGACTGAACCAATATTTATAAACAGCAGGATCGATGCATAACATATCAACTGTTACATGATCACCACTTTTGATCAGGTTGCTGTCATCGCCGGTAGTAGTGAAATAAAATAATTTATTGTTGATAGTACGACCATCACTGTAATCGTCATTGCGGATGAGTACCTGTTTTTCTTTTAATCCATTTACATATTGAATGAAGCGGTAACTATTGCCAAGTCCGGGAGGATCCTGGAAAATAGCGTTTACGATCTTTCTCGTTTCTGTAAATAATATTTCATCGGTAATATATATGGTATCGAGATTAACGCGCTGAGGCATTTTACATACAGCAGAAAATGATTGTCCGCCAACATTCACTTCCAATGTGTAGGTCTTGCCACTGATACCTATCAATCCGGCAGATTCATAGTTGCCGGGAGTTGTTTCTGTGAGGGAGTAGGTTGGCCCGCCAGTTTCTTTAACCGTTACTGCAGCACCAGATACACCGGGAAAAGTATTGTCCTGGTCAAAATCTTTTGTCTGTGTGATCTTAACGTTGCTGGTACCTGGTACATCAGTAACGATCGCTTCGATCACATATTTTTTTGCAACCTTATCAAGATTGATATCAATGACTTTTTCACAGGAGAAAAGAAATACGCTTAACAAAGCGACCATACTTTTTATATAGGTAGTTCTCATAGATTAAAATTTAAAGTTGTAAGAAATGGAAGGGATAAATCTGAACAACGCAAATCGTACTGCTTCGGTTTTATTGGGATCATCTTCATTGTCACGGAAGTTGATCGCATAGGCATTTTCCCTGCCATATAAATTATAGATGCCGAAGTTGAGTTCGGACGACCATTTCTTTCTTTGTTTTAATAAACAGGTAGCGCCAACATCAAGCCGGTGATAAGAAGGCATGCGATATCCATTTCTTGCAGTATAATAAAAGATCGTTTGATCATTGATGCGGTATTTTCCGGCAGGGAAGGTAACGGCTTCACCTGTGTAGAAAACAAAATTGGTAGAGAGCGTCCATTTTTTATTTAACTGATAAGCTACTACTACAGAAACTTCGTGTGTACGATCCTGTCTGGCATTGTACCATTTATCTTCATTAATGCCATCGATCTTTTTTTCTGTTTTTGATAATGTATAAGCGACCCAGCCGGTGAGTTTGCCTGTTTTCTTTTTTAATAACCATTCTATTCCGTACGCCCGGCCTTTTCCAAATAATAACTCTGCTTCAATTGCATCGCTGTTCTTGAATATGTCAGCGCCATCGCGGTAGTCGATCTGGTGCTGCATGTTCTTATAATAGGTTTCTACCGTAAACTCAACGCTTCCATTGAAAAGATCTTTGTAGTATCCTACTGATACCTGGTCAGATATTTCTGGTTTAATAATATTTGTATTAGCGATCCATTTATCAGTCGGGTTAGAAGAAGTAGAATTAGAAACCAAGTGCAGATTCTGCACATTTCTTACGTAAGCTAGTTTTACTGAGGTGGCTTTATTGAAGAGATAGCTTGCAGCTACACGCGGTTCAAGGTTAAAATATGTTTTTACAAATTCTCCTTTTTTATAAAAAGTAGAACCAGTTACATTGCCGGCAGGGTCGATGGTAAAGAAATCACCTTTGCCAAGAATACTGAAAGAAGAAACACGCAAGCCATATGTTACATTGACCTTCTCTGATGCTTTCCAGGTATCTGTTATAAAAACAGCAGTCTCCCATGAATAACGTTTCTCTAATGCAGAGGAATTGATACTGGACGTAGAAGCTGCCTTCACTTCGCCCGGTGTGATAACATGATAAATACTATTAAAACCAAAACGAATATTATTGCGATTGCCGGAGTACCATTGATATTCCTGTTTAATATTATAATCAATGATCTTGGAGAAAATATCAAAGTCATCTCCGGCGCTACGGATAGAGATATTGTATTTATAATTACTAAAGATCAAAGAAGTGTTGGAGAAAAGTTTGTTATTGAAAATATGGTTCCAGCGAAGTGTGCCGGTTCCATTTCCCCAATCGATGCCAAATGTTTTACCAAGTCCTGATACATCTTTACCGAAATAACCGGAGAGATACAGTCTGTCTTTTTCTCCTAA
>JBDTPD010000539.1:0-3646 GCA_039932855.1 Chitinophagaceae bacterium
ACAGCCTTTAATAAATAATAATAGTAAGTACTTGCTAGTGATGCTTTCAATCTTGCTGACGACAGCGTGTACGAAGAATGTTTTTGATAAAAAGGATCTTAGCGGGGTTGATCCCGGTATCTGGAACCTGGAATCAGCTTCCAATCTTTATATCAATAAAACGTATGACCTGGTAATGCCTAACTGGCCGGTACCGGGCGGTATGCATAATACATCTGACGAAAGTAATAATGCTAACACTACTTTGTTATATGGTCAGTTGACAGATAACAGTGTGGTTGATATCGCTTCTAACAATACATCGTCTTCCAACAACCAGTATTTTACTATCCGTCGTATCAATCTCGCGATACAAGGATTGACAGCTGGTACATTACCTCCTGAAATAAAATCAAAATTGCTCGGGCAAATGTATTTTTTCCGTGCCTTTATTTATTTCAACCTTGTAAAACTATATGGCGGTGTTCCATTGGTACTTGTATCACAGGATATTGCTAATGATGACCTGGACGTTCCGCGTAGCAAGACCAGTGAGTGTATCAAACAAATCGTTAGTGATCTTGATTCCTGCTATGGTTTACCAAAGAGCTGGAACCTGAGCAGTGATGGTGGTCGTATTACAAAAGCAGCAGCGCTTGCACTGAAAGGTAAAGCGTTGATGTATTGGGCCAGTCCTCAATTCAATCCTGCAAATGATGGAACAAGATGGGAAGCCGCTTACCAGGCTTGCCGGGCTGCGTATGATAGCTGTTTGAATATGGGGTATGATCTTCTTCCGAATTTTGCCAATATTTTTCTTGATGAAAGTGCCAGTAACAAGGAACGTATCATGTGGCGCACATTGGATAATGTAACATTGAATCCTGCACGTGGTACCAATACTGAAAATATCACACGCCCTTATTCAGAAACAACAGGTGGCGCTGGTTCTAATCAACCAACATGGAACCTGGTACAGGCGTTCCCAATGGTCGATGGTTTACCAATCACCGATCCTGCTTCTAACTACGATCCGGTATTGTTCTGGAAAAATCGTGACCCACGTTTTGAAGCAACGATCGCTTACAATGGACAAATATGGTCATTGAGTGGTAAGAATGGTCGTCGCCAATGGAATTACTTATCTGTATTGGAAGATAAACCGAATGAATCAAAAACAGGTTTCTATTGCCGCAAAATATGTAATCCGAATATCACTGCTACTGGTGCACTTTATAACTCGAATAGCGCCGGCGGAAGTGGTATGGATTGGATCGAAATGCGTTTTGCTGAAGTGTTGTTGAACTTAGCGGAGTGTGCAAACTGGTCAGGTCGTGCTACCGAATGTAATGATCTGCTGGTAAAGCTGCGCAAACGTGCAGGCATTATTCAGGGTACACATAACTATGGATTAGATGCAGCAACTGATCAACAACAAATGGGTGATCTTATCATAACAGAAAGAGAAGTTGAATTTGCGATGGAAGGTAAACGCTATGATGATCTTCGCCGCACAAGAAAATTCGGCGCATTGACAGGAACAGTTCGCCAGGGTTATCGCTGGACGGTAAAAGATCCATATGTATTGGGTACGATACCCGCTACGCCTGTGCCGGGTAAAATTTATCTCGAAGTAATAAATGCACTTGGGTTCAAACCAAGAGATACTGCTAACCTGAATAACGTGTCGGTTTATACAGCAATGTTTACTACTTCTACTTATCCATTAGATACAAGTACACCGATTACTTTTCCCGATAACTATTATTTCTATCCACTGCCAACCGGTTTCCGTACATCGAGTGTGGTCATCGAGCAAACGATCGGATGGCCCGGTGGAACTTTTGATCCATTACAGTAAAACAGTTTGAGGAAAAATTAATCAGTAAAAGAATCATCATGAAAAGAAATAATCTAATTCTGCTAACGATATTGACGGTACTTGTATCGGGTATTACATCCTGTTTGAAGAATGTAGATCAGATCGAGAGTAATACCGTTACCGTAACTTTTAATAGCAGTGATCCTAAAACGATCACACAGGACATCACCCTTAATCCAAAAGATAGCTTCTACCTGGATTACACGATCACGTCTCCGAATGATATGAAATATGTCAGCGTTCAAAAGAACGGTGCCGATTTCATCCGGGATACATTGACTGATGCGCAAAAGAATTCTTATTCTGCTTTGAAAAAGATCGGAACTGATAGCGCTGCCGGTGTGTATACGTATAAAATAGTAGCGAAGAATAAAGATGGTATTTATCTTGGTTCCAGAACAATCACCGTTACCATCAGTGCTGATTTTGTTTATTATACGGTAAGGAGTTTGTATGTGCCGGATTCGACCGCTAAAACTAACAAAACCTATTTCGCTTCTTCCAATGGAAAAACGTATAGTTATGCAGATGGCCCAGCCAACTCAAACCTGATCGACTTTGGATATTTCTATGATACAACTACCGTTGGTGTTACCGTAGCTAATCAACCCAAACATACGATCTATGCCTTATCAGCAACTACGCCTGTTCAGTATGATCTGACTGGCTGGACAAAGAATGCAACTATTTTCAAAAAGATTACTACGCCTACGTTTGTTAATATCACTTCTAAAGGATTATTAAGACAAACATGTATCGCAGCGTTAGCTTCCGGTACTACATCAAAGTATACCAGTGCGGGAATTTCTGCAGGTAACTTAACGGGTGTGGTACTTGCTTTTAAAACAGCAGCCGGTAAGTATGGCGTAATGACGGTGAATTATACCAGTAATAATGACGCCGGGCATTCGACGTTTATTAATATAGACGTTAAAGTGGAACCATAGTAGTATTTGGTTTGATAATTGGTTGAATGTATTATTTATAATAGATGATGTTCAGGTGAGTTGAAAGCTGAAGGAAGTGTACTATGATTTAATTTATTTATAAGGCAGATATATTTGCCATTTAACTTTCAACTATAAAAGTGAAAGTTTTATAAAATAAATCTTTCAACCTTCAACGGATAGCTGTTGTATATGAACAATCTTCTTATCGGTATTTTTTTGAAAGAGAAGATCATATCTTCTCTTTCTTATTTATAAAAATAAATTTTGAAGAAAATAAGCAGTTTAATACAACCAACAACGTCTAATTTCTATCAATCATAAAGTATGAAATATTTAGTCAAGAAAATTTTACCTGTCGTTGCCATTGCATTTTCTATAAATGTGAATGCGCAGTATCCAACGATCACGGCAGCGGTGCAACGCGCTTCTGATTCATTAATGAAAGTAGCTGTTGCACATTCTGATTCTGCCTGGGATGTTGCTTACCCGATTATTAAACAGGAAGCAGCGCAGGGTAAACCATATATTCCATGGGCTGCTAAGCCAGATGATCTTCCACAGTCAGATATACCAGCATTTCCTGGTGCAGAAGGCGGTGGTAAATTCAGTTTTGGCGGACGCGGTGGTAGAGTAATAGTCGTTACTAATCTTAATGATGAGGGTCCAGGTAGTTTTCGCTGGGCCTGTGAGCAGGGTGGTGCAAGGATAGTTGTGTTCAATGTATCTGGTATTATTCGCATTAAAACCCCGGTCATCATTCGTGCACCATATATTTCTATCGAAGGACAAACTGCTCCTGGCGATGGTGTTTGTATCGCTGGGGAATCAGTTTGGC
>JBDTPD010000540.1:0-3640 GCA_039932855.1 Chitinophagaceae bacterium
CCAATAGTAATGATAAACATAGCGGTACTGTCGGTCTTATTCATAAAATGGTAAAGGCAAGTGCCTGTGGTATCATTGCCACACACGATCTGACCGTATCAAAACTGGCAGAAGAATATCCCGGGTATATCGGCAATAAATGTTTTGAATCGCAGATCATCAACGATGAATTGCTATTTGATTATAAATTAGGAGATGGTGTTTGCAGTACACTGAGTGCGTCTTTCCTGATGAAGAAGATGGAAATCATTTGAGCATTTTGAAATTTTGGAATTGGAAAATTGGGAAATCGACTTTATGCAAACAATCTTCCCTTGATGTAAATTTCTCAAATTCTCAATTTCTCAATTGCAAAATTTTAAAATCTTTACGTTTTCTCAGTTGACCAATAGATTTTCATAAGTTCCTTACTCCAGGCTGATTGTTTAATTTCTTTTGCTGGCAAAAATTCTTTCATTACCGGTTTGATATCGAGTACAGGAGTACCGTCGATCGCATCGAGATAGCGGACGGTAATTTTATTCCCTTTTCTTTCTATTAATTCAACAATGGTCAATCCCATTGAGTTAGGACGATCTTTTTTTCGCTGCGCAAAAATGCCAACATCGGGCCATTGCTTATTACCGCGCGGATGACCGTGCCAGACAGCTTTTGCCGGATCGGATTCATTAAAATGAAAAATGATCTCGAGGTGTGAGAATTCATCAATACCATCAAATGCTTCCACCGGTACATGAGGTAACAATTCGATCTCAGTGATCACCGACCCCCAATAGTCATCCGACAACCCGGTTCTTGTATTCTTTACCGTAGCAACAGGATTCAACTTGATTTCCATTCTTTATTTTTTATAGACTTTGATAAGACCAGCCAACGAACCAAGAGCCCAGACACCTTCCATGATAACAAATGGCCAATAACTGATCAGGAAAGAAGCATAACAGGCCAGTGTAGAACCAACAATGTTGGCCGCATAGAACAGTTTGCCGTTTTGAGGAATCAATGAAAAAATATTAGCGAAGTATGCCAGCAGAATTAATCCAACTCCGGAACTGCCGATGATGTCGTTGTAGTTCATGTAACAAAATTATGAATGTAGAATGATGAATTATGAATTGATTACCGATACTTTAGACTGTCATTCATAATTCATAATCCTTAATTCATAATTACAGGCTCTCTTTTTTCTGCACCACCTCAATGATCTTTTGATAAAGATCTTCCGACTTAAATGGTTTATAGATACAATCAGCAAATCCATAATCCATCAGTTCCTGTTTCATATTTTCATATACAGCTGCAGTGAATGCAATCACCGGCATATGCTTATTGATCTTTTTTATTTCCTGTAAAGCAGTCTTACCGTCCATGATCGGCATTTCAAGATCGAGCAGGGCCACATCAAAATCCATTTCCATTATTTTCTCTACTGCGATCTTTCCATTTACAGCTTCTGTTACTATAACCCCTTTCTTCTCTAATATTTTCCGGGCCACCATCATATTGATCTGGTTGTCTTCCGCAACCAATACTCTTAGGTTTGACAGGTAATCTTCCTGCAGTTTTGTATCAGCCATTTTGCCCTCCTGTTCTTTTTTGTATAAAGGTGCTTCTAATTGAAAATAAAAATTACTGCCAGAACCTTTTTTACTGTTTACATATAATTTGCTATTCATCAGCTTTACCAGGTTACTTGAAATAGATAAGCCAAGACCTGTGCCGCCATATTTTCTTGTAGTAGCGGTATCTCCCTGGCTGAAACTTTCAAAGATGGTCTCAAATACTTTTGGATCGATACCAATACCCGTATCTTCTACGGAGAAAAGAATTTTTACATGGCTATCTGTACTGCTGATCATTGAGCAAGATACGGTGACGCCTCCCTGGTGAGTAAACTTAAGCGCATTGAATACAAGATTGTTTAATACCTGAAGTAAGCGAAGATCATCTGCCAATACTTCTACACCTTCCAGCTGTGGATCAATATCCAATTTAAATTCAAGTCGTTTGTCTTCAAACAACGGAAGAAAGGTATTATGCAAACCTTTTAGGAATTTTTTGATACTGAATATATGCGGATTCAGGTCCAGCATACCCGATTCGATCTTATTGTAATCAAGAATATCATTTACCAATCCAAGCATGTGTTCGCTAAGATTAGTAAGGATGTCTAATGAATGAGTTTGTGCAGGCAAATGTTCTTCTTCCTGTAAGATATGCGTAGTGCCAATGATACCGTTGAGTGGTGTGCGTAATTCATGGCTCATATTACTCAGAAAAATCGCTTTCGCTTTAGACGCTTCTTCTGCTTTCATTTTGGCAGATACCAATTCCTGCTCCGCCATTTTCCGATAGGTAATATCTCTAGCATAAAACGCGGCACCAATCACAGAACCTGCGACGCTATAAATAGGAGTAGCAAGTAATTCGAATGTATTTTTTTCAAAAAGATATTCTTCATTAAATGTTTCACCACCAAATACACGATCATATTGGGTGCGCCATTGTTCAGGATAAATTGACCCCTGTACAATCGGTGTCATATCATATCCCGGATGCACTGTAATGTCGAAGATCTTCTTCATGTCTTTCTTATACACCTGGTTGGCAACAATGATGCGGTAGTCGACGGTGATACTCCAGATGCTTCCTTCGGTATTATCGATCAGGGTTTGAAGATTGATATTTGACTGCTCAAGAAAATCCTCATTCTTGCTGTTATAACGTACGATGTAAATACCAAAACAACTAACCAGCAAAAAAGACATAAAGTAATTGAATGTACGGAAGGGAATGATCATTGATTCTTTTATAGAATTCAATACAATATTCTCCTGTAAAAAAGCCGTACCAATAAACATGATGACCGGCAGTAATGAGAAAAAGAATAATAATCCTCTTTTGTTCCGGTAAGAAAATAAATTAAGGGTAATAAAAAGGTAAACGATATAATAGGAACTGATACCCATATCAGCACTGGTATAGTTATCATAGAAAAAAATACTACTGTAGGCTATAACAAGTAATAATATTTTCGCAAAATGCTTTTTTTTATACTTAACTAATAGTCCTGTAACGATGAATCCGATAGTAAGCGTTATATATGCGATTGTAAGAGCAGTAATATGTGAAGAGGCACAAAGAGATAAGAAAACAAAAAATAAAAGGAAGCCTATAACCGATGTAACCCAGAAAATATTAATGAGGATGACAGCTTTACGCTGCCTCGAATTGGAAGAAGGATCTATACCGTGACTTGTAATAAACCCTGGAATAAATGAGAATAGTGGCATCTCATAGAAGGTCGGTGGACCAGTTGATTAATCATGTAATATAAAACATTCATTTTCAATTTGCAAGAAGTGAATGATTTAAATTAAGCGTATTCTCTTACAGACTGATACCTTGAGATTTGAGGGGCAATAACAGTCGTTATTTCTTAATTGCCTCCAGCACCGTTTCGCTCATGGGAGTAATAGATGATCCGAAGTAATTGGTCAGTATCCCCTGCTCATTGATGAGGAATTTGGTAAAATTCCAGGTTGGTGGTTTATTGTTCCAACCATTCTTTGTTGAATCAGTCAGCCATTGAAAAACGGCATTTTGCCCGGCCGTTTTTATCACTACACTTTTCTTCATC
>JBDTPD010000541.1:0-3601 GCA_039932855.1 Chitinophagaceae bacterium
CACCTGTGCTATTTCAGTTGGTGTGCGAGGACACACATGGCGTAGCGTAACAATCCCTGGCATATAATTCAATTTCAGAAAATCGCTGCGTTCGCCGCGGGAAACGAGCTTACAATTTCCGCATTTCCATCCCCTTCAATATACTCTGCCTTATTTTCGGCTGTTCTTCGGAGAAGAATTCCATTTTTCATTTAATACTTTAATAAAATATCCACCCACCACACTCCTGGCCTGGAAGCCAACAAGTTTTCCATCTTTTGTCTGGTGCCAGTCGCTGAGTGGTACGCGGGAAGGCGATTCTGTAACATATTTATAAACCGGATCAACGAGTGCTTCAAAATCTTTTTGATTATTTGTCAATACCGATGTCCATATGATCCAATCAGATTTTGTATACGAGGCCCTGCTATCTAATGGCAATCCAAAATCATTCTGTTTGGTTAAATAATATTTTATCTCGGTATCAAATACTTCTTTCGGAAAAAGATCCATTTGCAATACCTTATCCCAAACCAAATTATACTTCTGGCTCCATGTGCCTTTATCATTAAAGGTTAATGCATAATGATCGTCGTCTTTTGCCATTGCTATCCATTTCATGACCATTCCTTTTGCCAGTGATCTATATTTTTCTCCAACATCTTTCGCTCCTATTGCATCGGCCATTTGCGCATAACCGCCAATCGCAACGATGGCCTTAACCGAAAGATTGGTATTCCTGGCAAGGTGACCGGCAAAATCATCTGTGCATAGCTGGTTAGCCGGATCAAATCCTTCTTTCGCCAAATAATCGGCCCACTGAGTTAATGTCTTCCAATGTTTCTTTGCATAATTCCCATTCCCCTCTGCTTTGGTAATCGCAGCAGTAAGAATGATCATGTTACCACATTCTTCTACCGGCATATCTTCTCCATATGTTTGTCCATTCGCCATTGGATAGGTACCGAGATCATGTGCCGCAAAAGCTTTTGTCCATTTGCCGCTTTCGCTGTAATAAAAAATACCATTCAGCATTCCTTTAAGCAACTCAGGATTGTAAGCGAGGAATAATGGTGCAGATGGATATGTCACGTCAACTGTATTAATAGAACCATTACTGAAATTCTCTTTTGATAAAAAAAGAATCTCACCTTCCGGGCTTGTAAGCAATTTATGTGCAGCTATACTTTGACGATAAGCCAGTTCACAAAGAAGTGCATACTTTTCTCCGCCGGCGTTTACTGCATCATTATAAATAGTATGATTCAAGGTTTCACATTTACCGATTATTTCTTTGTAGTCTTTTGCCGCTAATGATAGTTGCTGTTCAATAGTGGCGCCCCCTTTTTTCCACCATGCCTGCAGGTTGGTAGAAAAGAATTGAACGGAATACAGATCATCATATCCCAGCATTAGTACCTGCTCTTTCTCAGCAGCGCCGATCTTACCAAGATTAATAATCGTATTCAGCATTAAATTTTTTCCCGATAAAATATTGTTGACTGTTGGCTTGAAAGCCGTAGCCAGGGTGGTCATACTGGTGATTGATTGTTTCACTGCCGGACCAGATTGTACAGCCAGGTACATATACCCCCAATCGATACGCAGATCATCTCCTTTCTTTTTTAGAACAGGTTGTTCTTTTGTTCCGGCCTTTAAAACAGAAAGATTATCAACTGCATATTTCTGCGCTGTTATTTCCTGAGATGGTGTATTAACCGCCATATCAGTAGACGCACCGACATATAGTTGTACTGCATGAGTAGCCTGGTCATTCGATTTCACCTTAGCATTGATATAAGATACGGGTCTTGATAAAAGGTCAAGGTCATTGATCAATAACGGAGAAGTAAAGGTCAACGTAAGATCAGCCTTACCACAGGTGAATTGATAAATAGTTTGTGTGGCATTGATCGTTACATTCTTTTGTACAGCTGTTTTTACAGCTGCAGAAGCAATGGTCTTTGGTTCTTCTACTATACCTGCATCCAGCCAGGCACCACCGGATGTATTCAACACATGAATAGCCAGTATATTTTTCCCCTTCTTTAATTTATTTTTGATCCCCTCTTTAATAGGTAAATAAATAAACTTACTTGTCCATCCTTCTTTCTGGTACACTAATTCGCCATTCAGGTATACTTCTACATTATCATCGTGCCATAGTTTCAGATAAAGATTATTGAGTGCAAGATTAGTGATGGTGAACTCACGCCTCATCCAGATATCTTTGGAGAGCCACATTGTTTTAGATATATTTTCATGATCACCAAATGGGGCCATTCCTTTCTTCCATTGGCTATCATCAAAACCGTTCTTCATCCAGTTACTGCCCGGAGTTGTTTCTGTATAAGCCGCCGTATAATTTACCTCATCAGCCGCCGGCAAAATTGTTTTATAATACTTGCCTGGCTGGCCAAGAAAACGATAGCTGATCCCATCTACCTGCAACAGGCCCACCAATGACTGGTCAGTGCCTGTCCAATGTTTGGTAGAAGAGCCAGTTAATTGATCCGTGGTTGACCAGATGCTAAAATATGGATCATGTGTTATCAAAGGATAAGCCGGCGCTTTTCTTTCCTGCGCAAAAACAACCAGCATATTCAAAATGAAAGTGGGAAGCAATAGTTTTCTTTTCATCATCTGTATTTTAATATGTAAATCTATTGGTTCCGGAGTAAAATCGAACAATGCTATAGAATATCAGACATGTAGCAGGAAACGTGTATTTGCGGAAGAGATGAGACAGTCATCTAAAGTTATAAAGTCAGACTTTTCCTTGCAAGAAAGCTGGTATATTAATCCTTATTATTCTTTTCTCTCAAGCCGTTAGAAAGACTCTTTGCTTTTTGACCTTAGCGTTTAAAGAATAAGACAATGTCCATTCTATCATCCGGGTAACTTATTTCACTCAAAAAATGACAATACTACTGATATTAATCATCCCCTCAGTGTAACAAAAGTCAGTATAAAACATTTTCGGTCAAACTAGCTTTACTGCATAGAATAAAACAGGTCCATTGTGATTAAAGGTTAAATCGGTTATGGAATACGTTCTTCAGAACAGGCAGACATCAACCATTGTCCGGTAATCATTAAATAAAAATAAACAAGTACAACTCATATGTTTTTTCAACACGTTTACGACAAGTCGCTTGCACAGGGAAGTTATTTTATCGGTTGTCAGACAGCCGGTATTGCCGCTGTGATAGATGCCAAAAGAGATGTGGATACATATCTTGAAATAGCGAAGCAAAACAATATGAAGATCACTCACATTTTCGAAACTCATATCCATGCTGATTTTCTGGCCGGATCAAGAGAGTTGGTAGCGTTGACAGGTGCGGAAATGTATCTTTCTGATGAGGGTGGTGACGATTGGAAATATGAATTCGCTCATAAAGGATTAAAGAATGGCGGTATCATAACAGTCGGCAATTTAAAATTTGAAGTGATGCATACCCCCGGGCATACGCCGGAAAGTATCAGTTTTCTTTTGACAGATACTCCTGCCAGTAATGAGCCGGTGATGTTGTTTACTGGTGATTTCGTATTTGTAGGTGATATCGGTCGACCAGATTTGTTGGAGAAAGCAGCAGGTATTAAAGGTACTCAGGAAAAA
>JBDTPD010000542.1:0-3600 GCA_039932855.1 Chitinophagaceae bacterium
CTGATAAGGGACTTTATTTTACGGAACAGTGGGTAGGAGGGCCGGCAGATTTTGGTGGCAATCTTTCCTGGCACATAGAAAATGTGATCATTGGTGCTACGCGCAACTGGAGTCGTAATGCATTGGAGTGGAACCTTGCTTCAGATCCATCTTATAATCCGCATACTCCTGGTGGTTGCAGTACCTGTCTCGGTGCTATCACTGTGAGTAGTGGAGGCGCCAGTCGCAATGTGGCTTATTATATTGTAGCGCATGCGTCAAAATTTGTAAGACCGGGATCAATAAGAATTGCTTCTAATAGTTCAGGTACATTATTGAATGTAGCGTTTAAGAATCCACAGGGACAAAAAGTATTGATCGTGCTTAATAAGGCAGCGGCTGTGCAAACATTTCATATACGGTTTAATGGAAAGATAGTGACTACACAGTTGGATGCCGGTGCGGTAGGGACGTATGTGTGGTAAGGTTGGTTAAGCCGCTGGTTTAATACAATAAAAAAACCGGTACAATCTGTACCGGTTTTTTATATTAAAACATATCAGTTTACTCAATGATAACTTTTGTAACTCTCGTTTCATTATCCCTATCTACCTGCAACACATAAATTCCTTTGAGCAATCCGCTTACGGGCAGATCATAATTAGCGTTCTTCGATTCGCTATAGCTCCACTGCTTAACCAGTTTTTTTGTATACAAATCATACAACGACATAATAGTTTTACCTGTCGATTTTATCCCCTGCAATCTTGTTGTCGTTTGATCTTCTGCTTCCGGTGTTCCGAAATCTTTAACGCCCGTTAAGTTTACATTAATCTTATCCTTGGCAGGATTTGGTGAAACAACAAGACGGAATGCATGACAGGTACTGTAAACGGTAATTCCATCCTGCTTTGCAATGCCGCAAATATTTGTATAAGTCAATCGTACTGTACCACCACCTTTTACGCTAACCATTGTACTTGGAGAAGATGGATTAAAAATAGTGATCTGGCTATTGGTACCAAGATAATCTACCGTCCATGACCAATTAGTAGCATTACCAACAGGACCGGCATTCATGTTCCAGTATTGATAATCTCCATTACATCCATTAAGTGAAGTAGCTATTGATACAGGTGCTCCCAACATCACTACTTTCGTTGCCGTTGCATTTCCATTACATCCGGCTACTGTCGCAGTAATAGTCACATAACCATCATACACTTTTGTCAGGGTCACCGGATTACCGGTAGCAGTAATAGTTGCAATGCTGGAAGAAACTGTCCAGGTAATAGTTGAATTCGGCGCACCGTTCAATGTGTATTGCTGACTACCTGTACAGAATCCGGAAGAGCCGGTAATTGATAAGGCACCAATCGGCACTGCCAGGCTTGAAACATTTGTTGTATTAGTTGTCATTGCATTTGAAGCTGCCTGATCCAGCCAGTTGCTTAATCGTGTATCATTGGTGCCACCACCGGTCCATGACAGATCAAACCGGCCATAAAAATCCCATGGTTGTGTATTGCCACAGGCAGACGGGCCACCATGTAATTGTCCAACCACTCTATGATTCTGGTCAAATAATGGAGAGCCGGAAGAACCGGGTTCAGTTACCGGTGTTACGGTTACACCCGAACCATTTACCTGCGGGCTCCAGGTAGCTTGCCAGTGTGTGTTTGTATATGAATCAAAAGTTCCGATAACTACAGGATTATTAGCACGGCTGATTTTCATCACATCACCACGCGGATGATGAATAGCTGTTGCACTTGTTGCCGCCGTTGTGCTTCTTGACCAACCTGCATAGTTAATACCAGAATTAGCATCAGGTGTTGTATTCAATTCGACCAAACAAAAATCGCTCGCTGCATTTCTGGCCCTGAATGTAGATCCGTTATACATGACACCGGCTACATTAGTACCGGGATTAGGACAGGTAGTGCTCCAGGCCTGGAAATTAAAGCGCCAGCTATTGGAATTTGCATCGAAGCAGTGATTGGCTGTTAAAAAGAATGGACGATTATATCCACATGTATTCATCACTAATGAACCTGTACAGAATTCACTACCCGTAGCACTGAGGATAGTGGCGACAGAATTTCTTTCTGCTTCCCAGCCATTACCTAACGGACAAATGACATTGATCTCGCAATTACCCGAAAAGCCAAAGCCACCGGTTTTGATTGACCTGTATACTTCTTTATATCCATAAGCGATATTATTAGCATGAAGTCTTAACTGATCTTTGGTTACAGCAGGCGTTTTTATTTCCACGGTAAGAAATGATCCCTGGTATACCCAGCTTCCCCAGATATGATTGTCATTGTTTTCATTTTCTGTAACTGGTCCCGTGATCATTCTTCCATTTTCATTATACACATACATTTCAGTTCCCTTTGGCAAATAAAATTTATCAAAATTGATACTTGCTGATAAGGCCCCGTTTAGTTTGATCGTGTATTTGCTATAGGCAAACTCATTATCTGAGCTCCAGTTGGCGAGGTTAGCAATATCTAGATCAACTGATACCGGAACAGCTAGTTTAAACGGCTTGGCTTCCGATGATAGTAGTTGTTCTGTCTTTTCAGTACTTAGTAAATCATCGATGTTTTTTGCAGATAGCTGGTAATCGATCTGTTGTTTGTACTCTTTTTCAAATTGCCCCTTCTGTGAGACGATAGATTCGTTGTTGAAATTTGTTTTTACCTGTGAAGATGCAATAATGCATAGGAGGAATTGAGCAAGCAGGAGTAATGTAAATTTTCTCATAGCAAACAGTTTAAAGGTTAAAGAATATCGAATGAAGTGAAACCATTAATAAGTTATCGAAAAAGAAAAATGTAAATATGAATGCAGCAGATAAAATTTATGCACCTGGGATGGATTGAGAGTATGTGCTGAGTGATCTTTAGTAGAAGACCTTAGTTATTGAATATAGTGATCGGTTCATCAGTTATCTTCGCTACAAATAGCTCACCGGCGGAACAAATTATACAGCGTATAATACTACTAATGAAAAAAATACTGCTCACTACGCTCAAATGGTTAATAGCAATGTACATAATCATCTGTGTAGTGCTATATTTTTTCCAGGAAAAACTTATTTTCTTTCCTCAAAAATTAACCAAAGGTTTTAAATTCTCCTTCGATACCCCATTTGAAGAAGTGAGTTTTAAAATGAAGGATGATGTTTTACTGAATGGTATTTTATTTAAGGCTCGCAATTCAAAGGGATTAATATTTTACCTGCATGGAAATGCCGGATCAATCGATTCATGGGGAGATGTGGCAAAAACGTATACCGATCTCAATTACGATGTATTGATAATTGATTATCGGGGATATGGAAAAAGCGAAGGAAAGATCAGCAGCGAAAAGCAAGTATTTGATGATCTGCAGATCGTGTACGACAATATGAAAGGAAAGTACGAGGAAAACAAGATCATTATACTCGGATATTCGATTGGTAGCGGACCCGCTGCCAGAATTGCTTCTGTCAACAATCCCAGGATGCTGATCCTGCAGGCGCCTTATTATAGTCTCACTGATATGATGCGGCATTCATACCCGATCATTCCTGTATTTTTATTGAAATATAAATTTCAGACAAATAGAATT
>JBDTPD010000543.1:0-3581 GCA_039932855.1 Chitinophagaceae bacterium
GGGGCTTTTTTATGTATGTGTCCGAAACAGACGTAAGTAAAAACAATTAGATTTTTTTTCAACTTTATATTGTTGAAAATCATCCGTATGCGATCTGATTTTTTTGTAGATCGTAGTTCTACTTAGCAATAACGCCTATCGCATGTTACTTTTACTCCGTTATCCGAGTTAGGGAAATTACCCTGGACCTAATTAAATCTATCCCCAGTGAAAACGAATCTTTACGCATTAATCCGTCCTGTTTTTCTTACAGCATTATCTGCTGTGAGCCTGCTCAGTGAAGCGCAGATATCAGGCTCAGTTTTCAGAGATATTAACAATGACGGTGTTCGTCAAACGACTAATCCCATTGAACCATTTGAATATGGTGTAGTGGTGAATGCATATAATGCTGGTAATATTCTTATCGGTTCATCCACTACTGATATTAATGGTAACTATTCTTTCAGTACCGCGCAGGCGCCGGCTGGTTTAGCGGTTCGCCTGGAATTTATATTGAAGTCAGGTGATCAGCCTTCAAAAAGAATGGCTGCTAATCGTAGTAATGTGCAATTCGTGGTAGCTGGGGTTACTGCAACAGGTATTGACTTTGCGATCGCTTCAAAGAAATTATTCTCCAACAACAGTAATCCCTGGGTAGCTACCAGTGCTTATACCAATGGTGATGCTAACGCAACTGGTGCCGGTAATGCAGGTGATTATGATAACGTGCACGTGTTCCCGTATGATATGTCGAATAACGGTGGCGCTACACGCAGAACAAAGAATCAATATACCGGTTCTGTATTTGGATTGGCCTGGCAGAAAGAATCAAGGATTCTTTTGATGTCGGCTTATCTGAAAAGACACTCAGGTTTTGGTCCTGATGGTATTGGTGCTATTTATCAAACACAGATCGATGCAACTGGTATTCCTTCTACTCCCACTTTATTGGTGGATGTAACAGCAATTGGTATAAACGTAGGTACAGACCCACGTGTGAATCCATTGCCTGCTAATGCAAGTACTCCTAACACTGATATTGGTGTATTCGCTGAAGTAGGTAAAAGAGGCATTGGTGGTATTGAATTAAGTAATGATGGTCGTGAGTTGTACATCGTAAATATGTTTAAAAACAAACTTGAAAGGATCAATATTGGTAACCCGATAAAATCATCTATCACTGCTGCTGATATTACAGGTAGCTGGAACATTCCTGATCCGGGACTTGCTGGTACAACCTGGCACCCGATGGCGCTGAAGATGAAGAATAATAAATTTTATATCGGTGGTATTTGTACAAGAGAAACAACAACCGCTCATGATATTGCTGATACAGCCAACCTTCGTGGTGTCGTATATGAATTTGATCCGGTAACAAATGTATTTACTGAAGTATTGCGTTTTCCACTTTCTCACAGGAGAGGATTTACGAATGCTGATTACCGTTATGAATTCAGAAATAATTACTGGAGTGCCTGGCAAAATAGTGGCGATGTTTCGATTGGTGGCCCTCTCCGTACAGGATTAATCGGGGCAACAAGCGGCAACAATGCAACCGGTATTTATTATTGTCAGCCAATGTTCAGTGCTATCGAATTTGATGCGGATGGTTCAATGATCATCGGTATCCGTGATCGTTTTGGCGATCAGGCAGGATATGCCAATTATTTTGAAACGGGAAACGGACCGGGTGAGAAATTCCGTGCACTTAGTTCAGGTGAAGTATTGCGTGCCGGTAAAAATGGTAATGTATGGGTGTTTGAAAATGGCGGAAGCGTTACAACAAATGGTCTTACAACAACTACACAAGGCCTCACCAGTAATAATCCGTTACAGTTAGGTTCTTTCCCTTTGCAATTATTAACTCCATGGGGAGGAGGCTACGGTCCGGGCGGTGGTTATTATTATTACAATCACAACTTTTCGCTTGTTGGTGTACCTGCACCTTTCAATTCAGGAGCTGCTAATACCAACCACTATCTTAAATCAAATGGTGGTCTCGCCTATTTGCCTGGGTATAATGAAGTGATGACTACGGCGATCGACCCTATGAGTACATCGTATGCTAATGGCATCATTAAAAATGTGAACCTTGGTACGCAAGCTGGTAATATGTCGGCGAGAATGGAACTGTTTGCAAGTGCTACCAATGATCCTGCACGTAATGGTAAAGCAGCAGCATTGGGTGACATTGAAATATTGTTAGATGCAGCAGCTATGGAAATCGGTAACCGCGTATGGGATGATGCGAATGCAAATGGTATCCAGGATTCACATGAAGACGGTATCGCTAACGTAACAGTATTACTAAGAAGCCCGGGTGATGATAATATTTATGGTAATGGTGATGATCAAACATGGACAGTTACTACTGATGCCAATGGTCAATATTATTTTGATGCAACTATAGTTAATGATAACAGACGTCCTGCAACATGGTTAGGTGTTAGCTCAACCAACTCAGGTATTCTGCCGGGATTTGAATACCGTGTTGAACTAGATGTAACCCAAACTGCCTTGGCTCCGTATAAACACTTTTCACCAAATAACCCTACTGTCAACAAGAGTATCAACAGTGATGGTACACTGGTAGGTACAACTATTCAATATGTAGTGAATCCGGGTGGTTCATCAGCTGCAGGTAGCACTTTTGAAAATGACTATAACATTGACTTCGGTTTTTATGTAGCTGTATTGTCTGTACAGAAATTGGATCTGAAAGCAGTACTTGATAATAATATGACTCACGTAACATGGAACACCATTGGTGAGTCTTTAGTAAAAAAATATCATCTTGAAAGAAGCACAGATGGAAAGAATTTCAGCGAAGTATGTACGATGTCATCAAAAGGAACCGGTGATTTTATTTATAGCAAAGATGATAATGTGGAATCATTGACGTCTTCATCTGTTTACTACCGTCTTCATATCGAAGATGTAAACGGACAGTTTAAATACTCTGCTATTGTAAAAGTTAATCTTGATAAGGATATCAAAGTATTGGTCACTCCTAATCCTTTCAGTGATCATGTAAACCTGCAGATAAGTAATACCAAACGTGAAGAAGCATCACTTATGGTTTACAATGCTGTAGGGCAGGTTGTTTATCGCAAAGGAATGATACTGGAGAAAGGAATTAACAGTGTGGCAATTGACGATATGCAGAAGTTTCCTTCCGGTACATATGTCGTACATGTGAAAGTGGGAGACAGAATATTAAAACAGAAGTTAATTAAGACTGATAACTACTGATCTATGTGGCAGGTATCCACTTCTTTGTTGTCGTGTCGTATTTGAAATAATAAATGGTTTCTTGTTTTTCTGAAGCAGCTGTGAGATTATAATTAAACTCAATTCCATTTATTTGCAACACACCATTTTTATCAAAACGAATTCTTCTTGCTTTATCATCACCACGTGGCCCCATCATATCAAGTGAAAATTCTTGCTGCGGTTTGCCATTGAATTCTCCCTTTGAATCAATTGCAACAGTATAGATAGTTGAACTGCGACTACTCCCAATATATAATTTCTTTTCACCGGTAATGCTACCAACACATAAGCCAATAGCATCAATTCCTTCCAGCTTATCAATAATT
>JBDTPD010000544.1:0-3577 GCA_039932855.1 Chitinophagaceae bacterium
AGTAAGGCGCTGCGATTTGAAAGATCAGCTTTTATTGCCTTTGATGTTTTTATGTTACAACGACCGGATGCTATTAAAGAATATAAACCGGAAGAGTTGTCAAAGGCCGAGCAACGATTTATGGTGATGACGGATGAAGAAAAGAAATTATTACAAAGAAATATCATTGCCGGATTACCCGGTAGCGAAGAAAGTTTTACGCTTACACAGTTCCAGGAAGCATTGAACGCCTATAATGATATTGATTCGTCAAAGCTTCAGCAACACCTGATCTATTTTTTACAGCAAATAGTTCCCGTAGCAGCAAAAGCTGCTGTCAAACTGGCTATACATCCTGACGATCCTCCATTTCCATTATTTGGCTTGCCACGTGTGGTAAGTACAGAGGCGCATGTAAAAAAAATATTCAAATCAGTATCTGATAAACATAATGGCCTGTGTTTCTGTACAGGTTCTTTTGGTGTACGCGCGGATAATAACCTGCCTGACATGATCAAGCAGTTTGGTGATCGTATCCATTTCATTCACCTCCGGAGTACCGAACGCGATGCAGATGGTAATTTTTATGAAGCCAATCACCTCGAGGGTAATGTAGATATATATAATGTAGTGAAGAACCTGGTAGAAATTATGCAGGATCGTGGTATCGACCTTCCGATGCGGCCCGATCATGGCCACCAGATGCTGGATGACCTGGAAAAGAAAACCAATCCCGGTTATTCTGCTATTGGAAGGTTGCGGGGGCTGGCCGAATTAAGAGGGCTGGAAATGGGGATCAGGCAGTCGTTGTATAAATAGGTGTTAAAGAATAAGAAAGAAGAAATGAAGGAAATGAAGGAAATGAAGAATTATGAGTTATGAATGTTACGCCACATTCATAATTCATAACTCATAATTCTTCATTTCTTCTTTCTTATTCTCTCTTTTCTCTTATATTTATAATAATAAATCGCTGCCATGTTAAAAAAGCTAATTATCATTTCATTTTTGTTTACTTCATTTGCAATAGATCTGTCTGCGCAAACTACAGTTGGTAATACATGGACCAGGAAGCAGGTAAAAAAATGGTTCAATAAAAAAGAATGGCTGAATGGTGCGTCATTGACACCGCATAAAACGATCAATAAGGAAGAATTTGCGCGTCAGTATCAGGCGAATAAAAAATACTGGGATGAGGCATTTCTTTTTTTAAAAGAACATAACCCCGATACATTATCAAAAGGTAAGTATCCGATCGATGGAGATAATGTATATGCTTCGGTAACAGAAGACCCTTCCAAAGATTTTGATAAGACGAATTGGGAATCGCATAGAAAATATATCGATTTGCAGTGTATTATCAGTGGTGAAGAAAAGATGGGTATTTCGCCCGTAATCAATTCTACTGTTACCAAAGAATACGATGATAAAAAGGATGTAGCCAATTATACGGCCGACGGGAAATTCTATGTCGGTACGGCCCATACTTTCTTCATTTTTTTCCCGCAAGACGCTCACCGTCCAAATATCACCCCGGGTGGTAATAAAGTGGTCAAAAAGATCGTCATTAAGATCAGGGCAGCTGAGCCGGCGCGATAATCAACTAACATACTGATGTAAAGACGCCGGTATAATTACCGGCTTGGGTAGGGACGTTTTGATTGGATAAAAACGGGAATCTTAATAGAGGTGCAAACCTTTGGTAGGCAGGTTTGAATGACGAATGTCTCAATTAATAGTTCAGGAATTTCTTTTTTGCGCAGCTAATTGTTCAAGCTTCTTCTTGATCGTCACAATCTCTCCGCAAAGCCGCTGGATCTCGAGTGGATGATCCATTATATTCAGTTGATCTAATTTATACTCCAACTGCCGGCGTTTACTTATATAAAAAGCAGCTGGCAAATCATTCCTGGAGTTACCTTTCAACACGATTTCTTCTGCATCCGCAAATTGGCCGGCTATTTTCATAAAAAATATATTATCTGCTTACTGGAAAATGCCTGTATTAACCTCTTATAATTACTTATAACGATTAAACTGGTGACCCTTTTGACGTTACACTGTCATTAATTGGAAACAATAACAGGTGTTTTTTTTTAGCCTTCCTTTTTTCCTTACATTAGACTATTGAACTTATCCAATGGGTAACCCTAAAAGTCTGATTAGTAATACCGACGAACAATTAATCGAAAACCTTCGCCTGGAAGGGGTCTCTAAAAGAAGGAGCGAAGAAGAATTATTTACCACCTACCATTATTTCATCAGGGAAGGAATGCGCAAGTATAATTTATCGGAAGATGAAGCTTTCGATGCGTATTCTGACAGCATTCTCGCCGCAATCAGCGATCTTAGAAAAGATTCATTTGAGGGACGTTCTTCGCTGAAAACATGGCTCTACCAGATTTTTTTCAACAAATGTGTTGACCTTCTTCGTAAAAAGTCGACCAATAAGAACAGCGTACACCAAACCTCTTCAATTGATGACAAGTTGTTTCAATTATCTGATAATAGTCGTTCTGTTATACAACGACTGACAGATAAAGCGGATTGGGATACGTTGCGTGAAAAAGTAAATGAACTGGGTGAGAATTGCCAGAAACTATTAATGCTGGCAGCTGATGGATACAATGATCGCGAAATCTGCGACGTAATGGATTACAAAACTGCAGATGTTGTAAAAACCAGCCGGCTTCGTTGCCTCGATCGTTTACGCAAATTATATAAACGACCCTCATGAGTAAAGAATGGAAGACATCAATTACATAGACAATTATTTCAACGGTGAGTTAACTCAACCGGAGATCGCCGTTTTTGAACAAAAAATTATTAATGATCCTGCCTTTGCAGAAGAAGTAGCATTTTATTGCAATGCTATGCAGACGATAAAACGACAATCAGTAGTAGCAAGAAAGCAACGTTTCCGCGAGATCTACCAGCAAATCAAACCGAAAGAAGCAATTGTAAAAACAATCGCATTCAGAAAATGGTGGCCATATGTTGCCGCTGCTGCAGTTATCGTGGCATTGGTTGTCGGTTGGCAATTATACGCCAGCTCCGGATCTATTGATAAAAAGGTTGAAGCCTATGTACAGACACATTACCAGGTAATGGGAATACAGATGTCTACTACAGAGGATAGCCTGGGAATGGGAGCGAGACTTTTCAATGAAAATAAACTGACTGAAGCATTACAGGTATTTGAAAATATTGTCCAATCAAATCCCGGTGGAGATAAAGGATTAAAAGAAGCTGGTATTGTTTCTCTCAAATCAGGCAACTACGACAAAGCACTTAGTTATTTCATAGCGTTGGAAAATCTGCCGCTACATGCTAACCCTGGAAAATTCAATCATGCCCTCACCCTTATAAAACGAAACCAACCTGGTGACAAACAAGCTGCAAAGCAATTGTTGCATCAGGTAGTCGATCAGAAACTAGAGGAAAAAGAAACCGCCGCGAAATGGCTAAAGGATTTCTAATTTCAATTATATCACCGAAAAAAATCTTTTTATGAAATGGGCAAAAGTAAAACCAACGCTTGAGAAAATCAGCTCGCAGGATAAGGCTGACTACGAAAAGAGTTATAAATATTATACAC
>JBDTPD010000545.1:0-3573 GCA_039932855.1 Chitinophagaceae bacterium
AACCAATGTAAATGAACTGATAGCCGGTGATATCGGCGCTACATTAAAATTAAAAAATACACACGTCAATAATACATTGCATGTACGTGGACGTAATTATGAATTGAACTCCATTGAATTTCCTCCGCCGAATATGACGGTCGCCATTGAAACACTCAAAAAAGGGGAGGAGGAGAAATTATCGCAGGCGCTACATCAATTGCGTGAAGAAGATCCAACATTGATCGTAGAAATTTCTCCGGAACTAAAACAAACGTTGATCCATTGCCAGGGTGATATGCACCTGGCAGTAGCGAAATGGAAAATTGAACACAATCATAAACTAGAAATAAAATTTGTCAAGCCGCGTATTGCCTATCGTGAAACGATCCGCAAAATGGCTGATGCAAGTTATCGTCATAAAAAACAAAGTGGCGGTTCCGGACAATTTGGTGAAGTGTATATGCAGATAGAACCCTGGTATGATGGTATGCCGGAGCCAAAAGATTTTACCGTGAGAGCAAAAGATTTTCATGACCTGGACTGGGGCGGTAAACTTGTTTTTTATAATTGCATTGTCGGAGGTGCGATCGATACGAGGTTCCTGCCTTCTATTCTCAAAGGTGTAATGGAGAAAATGCATAATGGGCCACTTACCGGTTCCTATGCACGCGACATACGCGTATGTGTGTATGATGGTAAAATGCATGCAGTAGACAGTAATGATATATCATTTAAAATAGCCGGACTGCAGGCATTCCGCCAGGCCTTCCAGCAAGCTGATCCGCAGATACTGGAACCTATTTACCAGGTAGAGGTTCTTTGCCCGGATGACCTGACTGGTCCTGTGATGGGTGATCTGCAAAGCCGTCGGGCTATAGTAGAAGGCATTGACAGCGATGGTCATTTCCAAAAAGTCATTGCGAAAGTTCCATTAGCTGAAATGGACGGTTATTCTTCTTCGCTTCGTTCCATTACCCAGGGAAGAGCAAAGTTCAAGATGCATTTCGCTTCTTATGAGGCGATGCCTTTTGAATTGCAACGGAAGTTGATTGATGAATATAGTAAGACGGCGAAGGAGGAATATGTCTGAAGAATACAATTGAATGGGTCAGACCTTCTTATCAAAGCTCACACACTCCTTCAATTCCTTCTCGGTATATGCCAGTTTATATTTAGCGAGTACATCGTCTGGTACACCGTTCCATTGATTGGCACGATTGCCCAGATAGCCCAGATCAGCCACGCCGATCTGTGAAGTATAAAAACCAGTAGAAGTAAGATTGCGCATGAGATTAAAGAACGAGACACCAGCTTTCATTCCCGGCTTCGCTTTAGCCGGATAAGCGATCTGGTCAACCATTTCGATTCGCTGTTGTTCGGTACAATCAGCAAATGCTTTTTCATAACGTTTAAAACATTGCATATCGAGCCAACGCAAACCACCACGCAGGGGAGTTTGATGCTGCGGCATGTCTTTTACAATAAATTCAATGAACTCCGGCACTTTTGCTTCAGAAGCGCTGCCACTAATCTCATCTTTAGGAATAATGATATCTCCCAATATAGTAATGGTCGCCATTTCATGATCAGTAAAAAACGTTCCCTTAGCCAGTAATGCTTTCTCCAGCTTTAATTCATCGGGACTGCGATCGAGATTAAAAACAGGCTCTGCAGAGTTTACTGGTTGTTCAACTATTGCTTTTTTATCATCAGCCGGATTACAACCTGCTAATGCTGCTCCACTGGCTAATGCTGTGCCGGCAAGTATTTTTAATGATTTACGCCTATCCATAGTTTGATCATTTTTTTATACGTAATTCAAAAGTCAAAATTCAAAATTCAAAAAGAGTACCTTAAATAGAAATGATATTTTGACTTTTGATTTTATTAAAGGTTCCTTTTTTTCATCTCATCGATAATATACTCACTCGCTCTCATCGATAGGGCGAGTATTGTCCAGGTAATATTCTTATCAGCCTGTGATACAAACTGACTACCATCCACACAGAATAACGTTTTGCAATCATGCGCCTGGCTCCATTTATTCAAGGCAGAACGTTTTGGATCACTTCCCATTCTTACTGTTCCTGCTTCATGAATGATCTCTCCGGGTTTTGAAATACCATAATCATTCTCCGGGCCATCATCACCGCCCCAGGTGATTACGGCACCCATATTATGCATGATCTCTTTAAACGTTTCTTTCATGTGCTTAGCCTGTTTTATTTCATGCTCGCTCCATTTAACATTGAAACGCAAAACAGGAATACCATAATCATCCACTACCGACGGATCGATCTCGCAATAGTTACTTTCAATTGGTATTGCTTCACCACGACCAGCCATACCTACACCAGCGCCATAGAAATAACGGTAATCTTCTTTTAATGATTTACCATAACCGCCGCCTTCTTTCTTATTTCCTTTGACAAGATATTTACCATTCAATTCTTCAATACCCCAACTGAAACCATACGAAGGCATTTCTATACCACCCCAATATTCAATATGATATCCTCTTGGAAAATCAAGTTTTTTATTATCCAGCCACCATGGTGAATAAATATGCGCGCCGCCAACACCATCTTCATTGTATCGCTTGCGATCAAATAATTGTGGTAACACGCCGCCAAGTGAAGCGCCGGTAGAATCATGCAGGTATTTACCTACTACATTGCTTTCGTTGGCCAACCCATTCGGATGTTGTGTAGATTTTGAATTCAATAATAACCTCGCGGTCTCACACGTACTGGCAGCAAGGATCACTACGCGTCCGGAGACCTGGTATTCCATTTTATCATCTTTTTTGATATAGGAAATTCCAGTAGCGAGACCTTCATTATTTGTTAATACTTCCCGTGCCATTGCATCAGTAATGATCGTCAGGTTATTCGTCTTCAGCGCCGGATAGATCAATACATTGGTGGAAGAAAAATCAGCTTTCGCCATACTGCAGTTACGATTACATTGTCCGCAGAAAAAACAAACACCGCGATCGTCATTTAATTTTTGTGTAAGAATAGACATGCGCGAAGGGATGACTTTTACATTCGCAGTGGTCGCCGCATTCTTGAGCATCAATTCATGAAGACGCGGTTTTGGCGGAGCCAGGAAATGTCCATCCGGATCGTTTTCCAATCCTTCCATAGAACCAAATACGCCGATCATTTTATCGATACGATCATAGTATGGTTTTACATCTTCATAACCGATCGGCCAGTCATCACCGAGACCATCGATACTTCTTCTTTTAAAATCTTTCGGGCCGAAACGCAACGAGATCCTTCCCCAATGATTGGTACGTCCACCGAGCATACGTGCGCGCCACCACATCCATTCTGTATTTTTTTCATGCGTGAATGGCTCACCATCGACTGACCACCCGCAATAACAGGCATCGAAATCACCGAACGGTCTGTACTTCGTAGAGGCACCACGGCGCGGAGAGTCCCATGGATTTTTTAATTGCGTTACATTCTTTTGCGGATCATACATTGGCCCTGCTTCGATCAGGCACACTTTTAATCCTGCATTGGCAAGCGTGTATGCGGCCATGCCACCACCGGCACCGGAACCAACGATCACCGCATC
>JBDTPD010000546.1:0-3570 GCA_039932855.1 Chitinophagaceae bacterium
CTCGGTCTCATCATCCTGGCCACGGCCTCGATGTTCGTGCCCCTACAAATTCTATATCGAATAATGTGTTTTCCTGTGGTAAGAGTACTTTGATATGGGCAGTGCCAAAATTTTTGAAGTAATTGACCTGCGGTACCGGATCAAATTGTTTGGCCACTGCTGTTGCCAGTTCAATGCCATCGCCTACACAAACTATATCTGCATCTTTAGTAGTCCGGCCCATGATCTTATCGCGCACAAATCCACCTACCAGATAGGTCTCTACTCCCAGCCCCTGTGCGGCCTGGGCGATCTTATTAAGGATCGATAGTTCGGTATCTGTACAGTTGATTTGCATAAAGGACGCAAAGATAAAGTTCGGAAGGGACAATTGAATACCGAACAAGGAAGTACCCCCAACCCCTAAAGGGGAGTAAGAAAAAATTCCAAATGATAGTGTATTTACTTCGCGATTCGAAATTCCTTTACGCCATGGTGTGTGTCCTCACGCAGACCTCCGGCCCCTAAAGGGGAGGAAAGAAAAATTTAGAACGATAAAATGTATTCACTTCATCATTGGATATTCCGTGTTCCGTGCCTACCGAACAGGCAGGTTCGGTATTCAATTCATAATTCTAAATTCATCATCCATAATTCCTAATCCTATCCAAAATATCGTTAAAGTAATCAGTGACTCCTGCATTGATCATGCACGATTCTGAAATTTTGCGATATTGTACCACAAACCTGCATCATGAGAATTACTGCTATTCTATTCTTCATCTTTTCTTTTATTCAAACAACTACATTATCGGCTCAAAAGACAATACCAACCTATCCACAGGTAGTTGAGAAATTTTATACTACTTATTCTTATCTGCCGGAAGAATCATACGACAAACTAATGTTTGCAAAGAAGAAGGATGGCTGGTACGTTCATGCCGTTGACCAGTTGAATAACGATAGTATAAAAACTGCCCAGCTGTTTTGGAGCATCGCTTCCCGTTCTTATAAACCGTTGATTGGATTTGGTGATGGTAATTCCAAAGAAGAAGTTAGCTCCGGCCTTGAGGCCGTTTTGCAGGATAATGGTTCTCCTAATACCTATTTATTCGAACGATGCCGCTATTTTGGTTACAATGACTGGGACGCGGACATGATCAACGATTTTGGAAAAATAATTCCGCGCAATGATACATTGCTGGAAGGATTGGGAAGAGCTTATTCCAGCTATGCTGAAAGATATTTATGGTTTGGCAATGCCGGCAATCCATTTCATGATCCAATGCTTGAAAGAAAACCCAGCCCGCTTGATTCAGTTTCAAAAGAAAGGGTTAAACGCTTTTTATTTTACACCAACAAGGCTGTTGATTGTTTTGCTTTATTGGCTAAAAGAAATCCGGGTTACCAGACACTTGTCGGAAATGCCCGGATGAAAATGCTAAATGAGCAATTTCACCAGTACCAGCAATTACTGATGAGCGGGAGCAGTGAGCAAATAAAAACTTCTCTTGGTAAGATCAGCAATAATGATAGTATTTACAGAAGTATCGGACATTCTTATCTTGATAATTGTCCGCCCAATAGTATTTTAATTACCTATGGCGACAATGATACGTACCCGTTATGGTATGTGCAGGAAAAAGATGGATATAGAAAAGACGTTACGGTCATCAATTATCAATTACTAACGGTACCGGCCTACCTGGATATGCTTCATAGAGAAAATAAAGTATTGTTTACAACCAATCCACATTCCTTCGGCGAATCGGAATTTCAATATTTTGTTGCTGATGCAAAAGCGGATAGTTCAGTTATTTCTACCCAATCATTGCCACTGGATACTTTTTTAAATGACATCCAAACAAGCAAATATGTTAATAATGATGCTGTGCCACGTCCCCTTGTTATTTACCAGGCAAAAAAAATTGTCTTAAATGCCGATATTCAAAAATTAAAAAAGATCTGTGATCAATCTAATCTTACCTCTTCCTTAAATATTGATTTGCACGAATACCTGCTTCTTAGCGACTTTGTGATCCTGGATATGTTGAACCAAAATCTTTATATACGTCCTGTATGCTCTACTGTTCAACTGGAACTTTTTCCCAAACAAGATTATCAACGCGAAGCAACTATTTTCAGGTTATTACCATTGAATGAGCATCTTGATGACATCAAGGTTAGAACTGAAATTGAAAAGACAGAAAAATACCTGACAGGTTATACTACGTCATTGGTAATTTTTTATGGGAGTACCAATAAATATTATGAAACAGCCACGCAGGGTATGCATACTCAATTATTTTCCGACCTGATCAATAACATTCTTCAGTTGGGTGATACTATTTCGGCAAAAAGATGGACAAATTTGTATCTCGCCAATTCTGTCACCAAAAAGATCTCACCTAATCAATCAAATGGGGCGATGTGTGATATATTACTGAGACTTGGCTATCTGAAAGAAGGAAAAGAGATGAGTGAGAAGCTGGCGGATTGGTATTACTATCTCTACAAAAATTACTCTGCCGTACACCCCTACTATTCCAAAGAAAGATACCTTGGTATTCTGCAGTACTATAAAAACCTGCTTGATACCTATAAGGCTTCTTCAGCTTTAGTAGATAAACTTGTCAGTAGTATGGTAAGAGAAAATAAGCAATGATAGATTGTAAAATTATGAACTGAATATCGAACCTGCCTGTCCAGCAGGCAGGTTCGATATTCAATTCATAATTCTAAACTCATCATTCTACATTCTCAGTGTCGTCGCTGTTCCATCTTTATTCCACTTGATTAACGACGACGGATCAGCAATATGATGATCATCCTGGCGGAACTTTACTACATAGTCAACACCTTTTTTTATTTCTTCCGGTATTTCAGCGAATTGGCGGGGAGTAAATTGACCCGATATATTAGCAGAAGTAGAAACGATCGGTTTCTTGAAACGTTTGATCAGGTGACGACAGAAAAGATCATAGGTAATACGTATCGCTACGCTTCCATCTTTACCCGTGAGATTACTGGCCAGTCCGATCCCTCCTTCATAGATCACGGTCATTGGCTTGGGTGATTGATTGATGTAATCAAATACCCGGAAGTCGGGATTAGCGACGTATTGTAATACATCACGTTCATCAGCAACAAGGATGATCATTGCTTTGTTATCTGATCGCTTTTTTACTTCGAAGATGCGATCAATGGCTTTTGCATTGGTAGCATCGCAACCAATACCCCAGACGGTGTCGGTGGGATACAGGATCAGTCCTCCATTGTTTAATACGGTCAGGCATTCCGTAATGTCGTTCTCAAATTTTTCTGGTGCTACTTGTTCGGGCTTCATGGTGCAGTTGGATTAGTTTGGCGTATTTCAAAAATGATTGTATAGCCGTAAATTTTGCAATCATGTATCCCGGGAACCCGTCTAAAAAACCAAGCTTGATAACATACCCTTTCAGAAAGGCCCACGCAGGATGAATGAGTAATTTAAAATAAGATGGTCGCTTCCCTTTTTCGTACAGCGCTTTGGCGCCAATGGTACTGAAGCGGTCCATCTGCTTGTTGTGCTCTTCAAAGGATTGATAGGTA
>JBDTPD010000547.1:0-3566 GCA_039932855.1 Chitinophagaceae bacterium
CCGGACCGGTTTCATTTTCAGCCATGCGGCTGATGGTTAATTCAATGGCCCGTTGCAGATCCAGTTGCTTATATGGTTTTGAAATAAAAGCGTACGGTTTAGCAGCTTTTGCGCGGTTAAAGGTGGCGTCATCTGCATTAGCCGTCAGAAAAATGACAGGGATATCGGTTTGTTTCTGTAGTTGCAGCGCTGTTTCGATACCATCTAAATTACCTTTCAGGTTAATATCGAGTAATACAATATCGGGCCTGTTTTCTTCCACATGCAGGAGCGCTTCTTCACCACGTGGCAAAATGCCGGTGACTTCATAACCAAGACCATTAAGCTGCATAGAAATTTTTGCAGCAATGATCATTTCGTCTTCTACGACCAGTATTTTAATCAGCGTATCCATTAATTGGGGTGTGCTTACGATGAGTCAAACCAATACGTTTTTACCCCGGATCAATGCCCGGGTTGATATTATTTACATTATTATACCCCGTCGCTATAGTAATAGTTAAGATTTCAAATCTAAAACAATTTTCATATATCCGATCAACGGGGAAAAGTAAAATAAGCTGTTAATAAAGAGGGGGTAACACATATATGTCATTTGCATGTCGGACGATGTCCGTGACTCAGTCTGGACTAACCAGTACAATGTAATTTTCCTGCGGACATGTCGTACCAGGAATAGAGAACGCAGTTATTGTGAAGATGATGCTGATTAACAAGATTCAATTAACAATTGGGAGTCTATTAAACATCAGCATTAGTGATACCAGGGGTAATCAGCTTCCATTGTCCTTCGGAGACGATTTCGATGTTGCTGTCTGTCACTTTAATGGCGGTCTGGTCGTCGATCGCATATGATGGCACAGGTATCGTAGCAGCTAACTTTTCCAGGTTAGCCAGAGAATTTTTCGGGAACGATTCATGATCCAAATGCGGATGCAGTGCAAAATCAACAAGCCCCAGCGATTTATCGCTTTCGGCTGGCAATGTATGATTACCGTAGGTCGTTCCAAAGCGGGTCATTATCATACTTCCTGCACTCAGGCCCACGTAAACAGTCTTGCGCAACAACAATGGCAGGAGATTAGCCAATCCGGACTGCTGCATCCAATAGCACAGGTACTGGCAGTCGCCACCTCCAACCAGTAAAGCGTCAGTCTTTTTGATCATGGGGACCCAAAGCTCTTCTTTGATGCTGGGCAGCGCAGTAAGCTCAAGTACTCCCAACGATTTCCAACCCAATTCGCAGAAAGGATCACCTAATGATCCGCAAATAACCTTTCGGGATATGTTAGCACCATTGACTATAGCATATATTGCTGTAGGGATAAAAAGGGCGCTGGCCTCGGCAATCGGTTTACCCAGGAGATCAACCAGCGCGTTACGCATGCTCATATTGCTGATGCCGGCGGAAGTAAGAAGAAGCTTCATTAGTCAAACTTAATTCAAAACTTGAGATTAAATCAGGAGCATTATAAGCAAGAACAACAGGCAATGGTAGACATACAGAATACCAAAATCGAAAACAATCAACAAGACAATGGATTTTAAAATTGTCAGGAACCAGTTTTGCTGGTAAAATCTTTTGAACGCTCTTGCCAGAAAGCTTAAAAGTATTAGATGAACAATTATGAAGATTGGTGTATTTCCCTCTCCAAAAAAAGAGGCACTTGGCGGATAAATCAAACCACATATCACTACCAGCAAAGGCAACAGGAGAAATACAATAATGACAAGGACCGAAATAAATTCGGTTGCCATAATGAAATGGTCAAAGTAGTACCTGTGTTTAGTATAGAATAATAAATAAAGCAACAGCGCTGTCAAAGGAATAAGCGTCAGAAGAAAGATCTTGGAAATTTTAGTCGATTCATGATTATATTTTTCATTTAATTGTTCTAATGAAATGGCAGACGATTGCATCTTTTTCTTTACAACAGGTTTTGCTAACCAGCTATAATTATTCTGTGTACTTGCAAAATTGTAAAACTTCATGTTCAGGCCATCGAATTTGGGGAACAGCAGGTATAGTACAATACATAAAAGGAGAAAGGAAATCGGCTTGAAATATTTTTTCCTGCTTCCGTTGCAATAGTCATAAGCGAGTTTGCCTGGTCGGGTAAAAATTGTTTTTGTCGTTGTCAGGAAGTTGCCTTCAAAATGAGTTACGAAATGAAAAACCTCATCAGCGATATGAAACACGGATTTATCATGTTCGGTATATACTTTTTCTCCGCATTTATTGCAGTAGTTACCGGTAAAGGTATTGCCACATGTTTTGCAGGTTTGGTTGGTGGGAAGCATATGACTATGAAAGTAAGGATTTCTTACTCATATTTTTCATTCAACCAATCGTGACATCATTTATTGGCTTGTTAACTCGTTTTTGCCCTGCCGCCATATAAAATACTCCTGAAGACATCAAGAGTATTTTATATAAGTCGGGACGATTGCTTAATACAAGGCGCCCCGCCAGCACAGGTTCACTATAATAAAAACTCTTCCGGTGGACGCGTCGCAAAGGAGACAATTGCCAGATATATGCAGTTTGCCTTAAAAGCCAGTGATACAAATGATTTTCTATACTATCAGTACTAAAAAACATAGTGATAGTCTTTTATCTTTCTTTGATGTTTTTTTATTCATTCAGTCAAATAGCTTTTGTTGTATGGCCTCATGAGCATATTAGTGTTAAATTGAATTTTATTCCTTCGATTGCATATACTTACTACTTATGAAATATCATTTGCTTTTTCCTATCCCACTTTTAAATTCATACTCTCTTTACACAAATGACACAGTTTAAGCAAACTCAAATGAGTACTAATTATTTATTATGAAAAAGAAAATTATTTATCTGTTACTGAGTGCATTCCTGTTAGTAGGATTGCCGGTTGCAATGTTAGCTCAACAGCAGCATAAGCTATCCAATCCAAAGGCTACTAAAGAAGCCATTGCATTGTATGCCTATATCAATGATATGTTTGGCAAAAAAACATTGTCAGGACAAATGTTGTCAGGTTGGGGTTTTGATGAAATCAAGTACATCTATAACATTACGGGTAAATATCCTGCGATTAAAGGCTTCGATTTTATTCAGTCATCATTGAATGATTCGATGGTAAAAGGGGCCATTGAATGGTGGAAAGATGGCGGTATTCCTACGATCATGTGGCATTGGGGCGCACCTGGTATTGGCGAAGGATATCCCAATAGTAAAAAACAGATTGACATCAGCAAATGCTTTCAAAAAGGAACGGCGGAATATGATTCGTTCCGGACAGAACTAAAAACAAAAGCAGATCTGCTGGAAAGGTTGAAAAAAGCAGACATACCAATTTTATGGCGCCCTTTTCATGAGTTGAATGGAAACTGGTTTTGGTGGGGCAAACAGGGCCCTGAGAATTTTAAACGTCTGTGGACAACGATGTACGATTATTTTGTAAAAGAGAGGAAATTGAACAATTTAATATGGGTATTGTGCTATAAAGACGAACCGGATAGTGCCTGGTATCCCGGTGATAAATATGTCGACATAGCTGGTGCTGATACCTACAATAAAGGAGACA